>NZ_JBKOTX010000144.1:0-15672 GCF_047086965.1 Roseovarius halophilus (ex Wu et al. 2025)
ATCGCCGCCTTCGACGTGCGCACCCCCGGCCCCGACACCGCCGCGCGCGCGCTCTCGGGCGGCAACCTGCAGAAATTCGTGATCGGGCGCGAAGTGCTGCAACGCCCCGCCGTGCTGGCCGTGAACCAGCCCACCTGGGGCGTTGACGCCGCCGCCGCCGCGGCGATCCGCCAGGCGCTGCTCGACCTCGCGGCGGCCGGCACCGCGGTGATCTGCATCAGCCAGGATCTCGACGAGCTCATGGAAATCTCCGACCGCTTCGCCGCCCTGAACGAGGGCCGCCTGTCCGATATCCGCCCCGCGCGCGGCCTGACGGTCGACCAGATCGGCCTGATGATGGGCGGCGCGCACGGCATGGAGGTGGCCCATGGCTGATCCGTCATCCGCCGCCCCGGTACCCGCCGGGACACGACGCGCCCGGTTTCTTCTCGGCCGAAATACCCCGGGGGGGCCGCGCGGCACGCGCGGCGGGGGCAGCGCCCCCGGCACGGCCGAAGGCCGCGGCACATGCTGAAACTGGAAAAACGCCCCCAGCCGTCGCGCCTCTGGACGTGGCTGACACCGCTTCTGGCCGTCGCGGTCACCATGATCGCGGGCGGCGCGCTCTTCGCCGCGCTCGGCAAGAACCCGGCCACCGCCATCGCCACCATCTTCTGGGAGCCGCTCTTCGGCGAATACGCCTTCTACTACCGGCCGCAACTGCTGGTGAAGGGCGCGCCGCTCGTGCTCATCGCCATCGGCCTGTCGCTCGGGTTCCGGGCGGGAATCTGGAACATCGGGGCGGAAGGCCAGTACATCATCGGCGCCCTGAGCGGCGCCGCCGTCGGGCTGGCGCTCTATCCACTGGACAGCCCGCTCGTCTTTCCGCTGATGGTGCTGGCCGGCGCGGCGGGCGGCTGGGCATGGGCGATGATCCCCGCCCTGCTGAAGCTGCGTTTCGGCACCAACGAGATCCTCGTCTCGCTCATGCTCGTCTACGTCGCCGAGCAATTGCTGGCCGCCATGGCGCTCGGGCCGCTGAAAAACCCCGAGGGCATGGGCTTTCCAGGCTCGCGCAACCTGCAGCAATATCCCAGCGCGCATAACGCCGAACTGATCGCGGGGACCGGCATGCACTGGGGCGTGGCCGCCGCGCTGATCGCGGTGATCGCGGCGCATGTGCTGCTCACGCGCCACCTGCTGGGCTTTCACATCCGCCTTGCCGGACAGGCCCCCCGCGCCGCGCGTTTCGCCGGTGTCGCGCCCGGCAGGCTCATCGTGGTCTGCCTCGGCACGGCCGGGGCGCTGGCCGGGCTTGCGGGGATGTTCGAGGTCTCCGGGCCCGCCGGCCAGATCAGCATCGATTTCAACGTTGGCTACGGGTTCACCGCCATCATCGTCGCCTTCCTCGGGCGCCTGAACCCGCTCGGCATCCTCCTGGCGGGGCTCCTGATGGCGCTCACCTATATCGGCGGCGAGATCGCGCAGTCCAATCTCGGCCTGCCGGCCGCCGCGATCCAGGTATTCCAGGGGATGCTGCTGTTCTTCCTGCTGGCCGTCGACGTCCTGACCAACTACCGCATCCGGCACAAGACGGCGGAGGCCGCCTGATGACCCTGTCCTCGATCGACCCGACGCTGCTCCTGGCCTCGCTCATGGTGGCCGCCACCCCGATCCTGCTGGCCGCCATCGGCGAACTGGTGGTCGAGCGCGCGGGCGTTCTGAACCTCGGGGTGGAGGGGATGATGATCACCGGCGCGATCTGCGGCTTTGCCGCCGCCGTCGAAACCGGCTCGCCCGCCCTCGGCTTCGGGGCGGCCGCCGGCGGCGGGGCGCTGCTGGCGCTGCTCTTCGCCGGCCTCACCCAGCTGGCCCTCGCCAACCAGGTCGCCAGCGGGCTGGCGCTGACCCTGTTCGGGCTTGGCCTGTCCTCGCTGCTGGGACAGGGCTACGTCGGGATCAAGCCGCCGCCGGCACCCCGCGCCGATATCCCGGCGCTGGGGGACATCCCGTTCCTCGGCCCGGTGCTCTTCTCGCATGACGCGATGGTCTATATCGGGCTCGCGCTGGTGACCGTCATCTGGGCGATGCTGAAATACAGCCGCGCCGGGCTGATCCTGCGCGCGGTGGGCGAAAACCACGACGCGGCCCATGCGCTCGGGTACAAGGTGGTGCGCGTGCGCGTTCTGGCGATCCTTTTCGGCGGCGCCTGCGCGGGGCTGGGCGGGGCCTATATCAGCCTCGTGCGCGTGCCGCAGTGGACCGAAGGCATGACCGCCGGCGCCGGCTGGATCGCGCTGGCGCTCGTCGTCTTCGCCTCGTGGAAGGCCGGGCGCGTCCTGCTGGGCGCGTGGCTCTTCGGGGGCGTGTCCGTCCTTCAGCTCAACCTGCAGGCAGCCGGCTTCGCCATCCCCGTACAATACCTTTCCATGTCGCCCTACTTGATCACCATCCTCGTGCTGGTCATCATGTCGGCCGACCGCTCACGCGCGCCCGCCTCGCTGGGCCGCGTCTTCCATGCCTCGCAATGAACGAAAACCGGACCACCTGAGGGAGTTCCCATGAAACTGAAACACGTGCTGACATCCGCCGCGCTCGCGCTCGGCCTCGCCCCCCCGGCCGCCGCGCAGGACACGACGAAGGTCGGCTTCATCTATGTCGGGCCGATCGGCGACGGCGGCTGGACCTACGAACACGACAAGGCCCGCCTCGCCGTCGAGGCGGAATTCGGCGACGCCGTCGAGACCATCTACCAGGAAAGCGTGCCGGAAGGCGCCGACGCCGTGCGCGCCATCGAGCAGATGGCGCTCCAGGGCGCCGACCTGATCTTCACGACGTCCTTCGGCTTCATGGACCCGACCCTGACCGCGGCACAGAAGTTCAAGGACGTGAAGTTCGAGCACGCCACCGGCTACAAGACCGCGCCCAACGTGTCGACCTACTCGGCGCGGTTCTACGAGGGCCGCGCGATCCAGGGCCACATCGCCGGCAAGATGACCGGGTCCAACGTCATCGGCTACGTCGCCTCCTACCCCATCCCCGAGGTGATCCGCGGCATCAACGCCGCCTACATCCACGCCCGCAAGGTCAACCCGGACGTCGAGTTCAAGATCATCTGGGCCTACACCTGGTTCGACCCGGCCAAGGAGGCCGACGCCGCGACCGCGCTGATCGAACAGGGTGCCGACGTGATCCTCCAGCACACCGATTCCACCGCGCCGCAGGCCGCCGCCGAGAAGGCGGGCGACGTTGTGACCTTCGGACAGGCCTCGGACATGGCCGAGTACAAGCCGTTCCCGCGCGTCAGTTCCATCATCGACAACTGGGCGCCCTACTACATCGAGCGCACGCGCGACGTGATGGACGGCACGTGGGAAAGCCAGCAGGTCTGGCACGGCATCAAGGAGGGCATGGTCGAGATCGGCGAGATCACTCGGGCCGTCCCGGCGGAGATCCGCGACGAGGCGCTGGCGCTGAAAGAGGCGATGGCGGCGGGCGAGTACCACCCCTTCACCGGCCCGCTCAAGCGGCAGGACGGGTCCGACTGGCTGGCCGAGGGCGAAACGGCGGATGACGCCACGCTGCTGGGCATGGATTTCTATGTCGAGGGGCTGACGAGCGACATCCCGCAATGACAACGCCGGCGCCCTGCCGCGGCGGGGCGCCGCGCCGCCTGTCTTACGGAGGGGCGCTGCCCCTCTTGGCCTTCGGCCAATTCACCCCGGGGTATTGAGACCGAGAAGAAGCCCCGACCGCAGGAGGAAATCCCCCGTGTCCCATCGCCGCTTTCCGCCGCAGCTCGCCTCGACCGCCACGCCGGGCGAGGAGGGCCGGCTTCATGCGCCCGCCGCCGAGCGCAACGCCGCGCCCATCCTGGAGCTTCTGCGCCTGCACGCGCCCGAGCGGGGCCGCGCGCTGGAACTGGCGGCCGGGACGGGCCAGCACGCCGCGCATTTCGCCGCGGCGCTGCCCGGGCTCGACTGGCAACCGACCGAGATCGACGCCGAACGGAGGTCGAGCATCGACGCCTGGGCGGCAGCGGCGGGCCTGCCCAATCTGCGCGCGGCGATCGACCTGGACGTCACCGCGCCGGGATGGGGCGCGCACCATGCCGGGCAGTCGCTGGTGCTGCTGGTCAATCTGCTGCACCTTGTCAGCGCCATCGAGGCGCGGACCGTTGTCAGCGAAACCGCGCAGGCGCTGGCGCCCGGGGGCGTTTTCGTTCTCTACGGCCCGTTCCTGCGCGATGGCGAGGCGACATCGGAGGGCGACGCGGCCTTCGACGCCAGCCTCCGCGCGCAGGACCCCGCGATCGGGTACAAGGACGATTTCGAGGTGATCGACTGGCTGCACGCGGCGGGGCTCGAGCTTGCCGAGGTGGTCGAGATGCCGGCCAACAACCTTGCGCTTGTCGCACGGCGCCCGGGATGATCTGCATCAAGGACGGACGCGACAGCGCTGCTATGAGCTGTCGTGAACAGACAGCCGGGAGATCCGAAGATGAGCTGGACCGACACGCTCGATGGCACGCGTGGCCAACTGCGCAGCCTCAACAAATGCATTCCCGACACGGCCCGGGCCTTCGGCGCGCTCGGCAAGACGGTGAAGGATGGCGGCACGCTTGATTTCAAGGCCAAGGAGTATGTCGCCCTCGGCATCGCGGTGGCGACCAAATGCGAGGCCTGCATCGCCATTCACATCGAGACCCTGATCCGGTGCGGCGCCACCCGCGACGAGGTGGGCGATGTGCTGGCCATGTGCATCCAGATGGGCGGCGGCCCCTCGATGATGTACGCCGCCAAGGCGCTGGACTGCTACGACGAACTGTCCGCGGCGACCTGACGCCACCCGGCGCCACGCCGGTGGCGACGCGCCAAGCGGAAAGACAAACGCCCCCGGCGCCACGGCACCAGGGGCATCGGGCCGCGCGCGGGGCGCGGCTCAGCCGTCCGCGCGGATCGCCTTGTTCTCGGGGTCGTAGGGGCTGTCGCAGGTGACTTCCGCGTCCCACAACCGGTCGAGCATCCGGACCTGCAGCTTTTGCCCCGCGACGGCGCGGTCGGGGCTGACATAGCCCATGCCGATAGACTTGCCGAAGGCGACCGAGTAGCCCCCAGAGGTCAGCCGCCCGACCCGCGTGTCGCCGTCATAGAGCGCTTCAGAACCCCATGGGTCGGCATCCTCTGGCCCGTCGATCAGCACGGTCACGCATGTCGACCGCAGCCCCAGATCGTTCATCGCGTCCTTGCCCCGGAACGCCTTGGACTGGTCCACGAAGCGCGGCAGGTCGGCCTCGAGCGGGGTGGCGTCGCGGCCCAGCTCGTGCCCGAAGGCGCGGTAGCTCTTTTCCTGCCGCAGCCAGTTCTGCGCGCGGGCGCCGACCAGCTTGAGCCCGTGCTTGGCCCCGGCCTCCTCAAGCAGGTCGAAAAGGTAGTTCTGCATCTCCACGGGGTGGTGCAGCTCCCAGCCCAGCTCCCCGGTATAGGCCACGCGGATGGCGCGCACGGGGCACATGCCCAGCTCGATGTCGCGCATCGACAGCCACGGAAACCGCTTGTTGCCCAGCACCGTGTCGGGATCGGCGTCCTTCACGACCTCCTTGAGCACGTCGCGCGACTTGGGCCCGGCGATGGCGAACACGCCCCATTGCGTGGTCACGTCCTCCACCGCGATGTAGCCGAATTCCGCCGCCTTGTCCTCGGCCGCCTTGCGCAGGTAGTCGCCGTCGTAATCGGTCAGCGCCCCGGAAGACACGAGATAGTATTCATCCTCGGCCAGCCGCACGATGGTGTATTCCGTCCGCGTGGTGCCCTGTGGCGTCAGCGCGTAGGTCAGGTTGATGCGACCCACCTTGGGCAGCCTGTTGCAGGTGAACCAGTCGAGGAAGGCGGTCGCGCCCGGCCCCTTCACCGTGTGCTTGGTGAAGGCCGAGGCGTCGATCAGGCCCACGCCCTCGCGCACCGCCTTGGCCTCGTCATGGGCGTGCTGCCACCAGCCGCCGCGACGGAAACTGCGCGCGGCGTGATCGAAATCGGCCGGGGCATCCACGGGCCCGAAATAGTTCGGCCGCTCGAACCCGTTGACCACGCCGAACTGCGCGCCGCGCGCCTTCAGCCGGTCGTAACTGGGGGCCGTCCGCAGCGGGCGGCAGGCATCGCGCTCCTCGTCGGGGTGGTGCAGGATGTAGACATGGGCATAGGCCTCCTCGTTCTTGCGGGCGGCGTATTCCGTTGTCATCCAGTTGCCGAAACGCTTGGGGTCGAGCGAGGCCATGTCGATCTCGGCCTCGCCCTCGACCATCATCTGCGCCATGTAATGGCCGGTGCCGCCCGCGGCGGTGATCCCGAAGGAGAAGCCCTCGGCCAGCCACATGTTGCGCAGCCCCGGCGCCGGGCCCACCAGCGGGTTGCCGTCGGGCGTGTAGCAGATCGGACCGTTGTAATCGTCCTTGAGCCCCACCTCCTCGGAACTGGGCAGGCGATGGATCATGGACATGTATTCTTCCTCGATCCGTTCGAGGTCGAGCGGGAAGAGATCGGCGCGGAACGTGTCCGGCACGCCATACTTGAAACAGGCCGGCGCACCGTATTCATACGGCCCGAGGATCCAGCCGCCGCGCTCTTCGCGCACGTACCATTTCGCGTCCGCGTCACGCAGCACGGGATGCTCGGGATTGTCGTTGCGATACGCGACAAGCGCCGGATCGGCATCGGTGACGATGAACTGGTGCTCGACCGGGATGGCGGGCATCCTGATCCCCAGCAGGCGCGCGGTGCGCTGCGCGTGGTTGCCGGTGGCGGTGACGACGTGCTCGGCCGTCACGACCGTCTGCTCGTCGGACGGGACGAGGTTGCCACCCTGTTCGACCATCTTGGTCAGCGTGACCTTCCATTCGCTGCCGGTCCACTCGTAGGCGTCCGCCTGCCACTTGCGCTCGATGGTCACGCCGTGCTGGCGCGCGCCCTTGGCCATCGCCATGGTCACGTCGGCCGGGTTGATGTAGCCGTCCGTTGGGTGATAGATCGCCCCTTCGAGGTCCTCGGTGCGGACCAGCGGCCAGCGCTCCTTGATCTGTGCCGGCGTCATCCATTCGTACGGCACGCCCACGGTTTCGGCGGTGGACGCATAGAGCATGTACTCGTCCATGCGTTCCCGGCTCTGCGCCATGCGCAGGTTGCCCACCACGCTGAACCCGGCATTCAGGCCGGTTTCCTCCTCCAGCGTCTTGTAGAATTTCACCGAATAGTCGTGGATATGGCTCACAGCGTAGGACATGTTGAACAGCGGCAGCAGGCCGGCGGCGTGCCATGTCGACCCACTGGTCAGTTCGTCGCGCTCCAGCAGCATCACGTCATCCCACCCGGCCTTGGCCAGATGATAGGCAATCGAGGTGCCGATGGCGCCACCACCGACGATAAGGGCTTTGACATGGGTCTTCATGAGCGGCGACTCCTAGGATTTGATGTCGGCATCATTACCACCTGTGTTGGGTGGCGATGGGTTCAGCCGACTCAAGAATGCGCAAAACCGACGTCGTCGCACGATTGCAGCGCCCGCGTCCCGTGACCCGCCCGGACGCGTCTCAACTTTGGGTCAGACAAAGGGCCGGAAGAATGGCGAAGGCGGCGGCGCCGGCCGCCCCGTGATCGGCCGGAGGCCCGCCGGCGCGATACCGACGTGATACCAACGCGATGCAGCCCGCCCCGCGACGCCCCTATTCGCCGAACGCCACACCCTCGCGGCGGGGGTCGGCGCCGCCCTTCAGGGCCGCGCCCAGCGAGATCGCGTGCAGCCCCGAATTCAGAACACGCCGGTTCACCTCGTAGCCCATGTCGGCCAATGGCGCCGCCAGCGCCTCGGCCGCGCTGCCCGTCTCGACGTCGTAGACGCCGAAGCGATTGACCAGGTGAGGCAGGCTAACCGCTTGCTGTACGTCCATTTTCCAGTCGAGGTGGGCGATGATCGTCTTGGCCACGTAGCCGATGATCCGGCTACCGCCCGGGCTGCCGACCAGCAGCGCGGGGCGGCCGTCCTTCAGCACGATGGTCGGCGCCATGGACGAGCGCGGCCGCTTGCCCGGGGCCACCGCGTTGGCCACCGCGCGCCCGTCTTCATGGGATCGAAAGGAAAAGTCGGTAAGTTCGTTGTTCAACATGAATCCCCGCACCATCAAGCGCGATCCGAAGGCGTTCTCGATCGTCGTGGTCATCGACAGCGCGTTCCCGTGGGAATCGACGATCGATATGTGCGAGGTCGACGGGCGCTCGAAACTCCGTGATTGCCCCCAGTTCAGCGCATGATCAAAGGCCGGCGCGCCCGGCTGAACCTCCGGCAACGCGTCATCGCCGGCAAGGAGCTCGGCACGACGGGCAAGGTAATCCTTTTCGATCAACCCCTTGGTCGGAACCGGCACGAAATCGCTGTCAGCCATGTAACGGCCACGGTCGGCAAAGGCCAGCCGGCTCGCGTCCCCGATCAGGCGCCATGCCTCCGGGCTTTCGGGGCCGAGGCCGGGCAGGTCATGGTTTTCCAGAAGCCCGAGGATCTGCCCCACGGTCAGCCCGCCGGACGATGGCGGCCCCATGCCGCACACGTCGTGCCCGCGATAGTCAACGCAGACGGGCGCGCGCTCCTTGACGCGGTAAAGCGCCATGTCCGCCTCGCTCAATCGGCCCGGATTGCCCGGCGCGGTCCGGACCGTCCGAACGATGTCACGCGCGATGGCGCCCGTGTAAAAAGGGTCCACTCCCCGTTTTGCAAGCACCCGCAGCGTCGCCGCGTAATCCGGGTTGCGCAAAGTCTGCCCGACCTCGGGCAACTGTCCGTCAGCAAAGAAATAATCCCGTGTCGGTCCGAATCGCGTCAGCCGAACGGCGTCGAAGGCCACCATGCTCGCCAATCGCGGGCTAACCTCGAAACCGTCCTCGGCCAGCCCGATCGCATCGTCGAAAAGACCGGCCCAATCACGCCCTCCCCAGCGGTCATGCGCCGCTTTCATCATCGCGGGCGTGCCCGGCACTCCGACCGACCGGCCGCCCACCACTGCCTCGAAGAAATCCAGCGGCGCGCCCTCCGCGTTCAAGAAAAGGCGGGGCGTGGCCGCCATCGGCGCCGTCTCGCGCCCGTCAAGCGTGGTGAGCTGACCACTTTCGGCGTCGTACCACACGAGGAAAGCACCGCCCCCGAGCCCCGAACTCTGCGGCTCGACCAACCCCAGTACGGCCTGCACGGCCACCATCGCATCCGCCGCCGTGCCCCCGTCCGAAAGGATCCGCGCGCCCGCTTCCACGGCCAACGGGTTGGCGGCGGCCACCATCCAGTCCTGTGCCTCGAAGGGCTGGCCCGCCGTCTTGGCTTGCTGTGCCGGGACCAGCCATTGCGACGTCTGGGCATAGCCTGCGCCCGCAGGCTCGGGCGCGACAGCGTCGGCTGCCTGTTGCGCCATCGCGCCCCCGGCCATGCCGATCACGAACGCGCATGCATGTAGGATCCGTTTCATGATCGCTCCTCCTTTCCGGGTTCCAAGGCCTCCTCTGCGGCAAAGCGCAGTCGCACGGGGTCATAACATCGCGGGAACCACCTGATCGGGCGGCCGATGACCATCATCGAAAGTCTTGATGTTAATCAGAACCTTCTCGCCCATCTCGACGCGGCCCTCCACGGTGGCCGAGCCCATGTGCGGCAGCAACACGACGTTCTTCAGTTCCCGCAGCCTCGGGTTCACCTCCGCGCCGTGCTCGTAGACATCCAGCCCCGCCCCGGCGATGTCACCGGCTCGCAGCAGGCGGGTCAGCGCGTTCTCGTCGATCACCTCGCCGCGCGAGGTATTGACGACCACCGCCTCTGGCTTCATGAGCTTGAGCCGCCGTGCGTTCATCAG
Organism: Roseovarius halophilus (ex Wu et al. 2025); assembly: GCF_047086965.1. Classification (NCBI taxonomy): domain Bacteria; kingdom Pseudomonadati; phylum Pseudomonadota; class Alphaproteobacteria; order Rhodobacterales; family Roseobacteraceae; genus Roseovarius; species Roseovarius halophilus (ex Wu et al. 2025). The sequence continues at coordinate 9,860 of NZ_JBKOTX010000144.1, forward strand.
GTGAAAGGTCGACGGTGTGTGCGGGCAATTGACACTCAGCACATCCATACGCGCGGCCATCTGGTCCAGGCTTTCCCAGTAAGTCGCCCCGAGCTCCGCCTCGCTCTCTTCGCGCAGACGATGCCGGTTGTGATAATGTATCTGCATCCCGAAGGCAGAGGCGCGCCGCGCAACGGCCTGCCCGATACGCCCCAGCCCCAGAATGCCCAGACGCCGTCCGGCCAGACGCCCGCCCATGAGCGCGGTGGGCGCCCATCCCTGCCAGTCACCGCCCTGCATCAGCGCGATGCCCTCCGTCATGCGCCGGGTCACCGCAAGGATAAGCGCCATGGCCATGTCCGCCGTGTCATCGGCCGAAACGCCGGGCGTGTTCGAGACAAGAATGCCGTGCTGCCGGGCCGTGTGCACGTCGATGTGATCCACGCCCGCGCCGTAGTTCGCGATCAACTTGAGCCGATCTCCCGCTTGCGCGATCAGCGTTGCGTCGATCCTGTCGGTCAGGGTCGGCACCAGAACATCGGCCTCCTTCACCGCGCGGGCAAGGTCCTCTCGCGTCATTGGCTGGTCATCCTCGCGGAGCCTGACATCGAAAAGCTCGGAAAGGCGCTTCTCGACGGGCTCCGGCAAGCGTCGCGTAACGACAACACTCAACCGTGCAGATGGCATGCAGCCCCTCCTTCTCCTTCCAATCCCCACGCGTTGCTGCCAGACTGACGCAGGATGAGGTGGGGCACAAGAACCCTGTCGGAAACCAGAGCAGAAATCGGAACATCCGCATGAGACTGACCATACCCGCAGCGTTGGTCCTCGGCCTGCTGACCGCCGCGCCGTCGGGAGCGCAGGAACGCGGACCGGTCACGAACCTGCCGCTGCCGCGCTATGTCTCGATGAAGGCTGACGAAGCCAACGTCCGGCGCGGCCCGAGCATGACCCACCGGATCGACTGGATATTCCAGCGTCGAGACCTGCCGCTCAAGATAACCGCCGAGTACGGCCATTGGCGCCGTGTCCGGGACCGCGATGGCGCAAGCGGCTGGGTACATTATTCCCTTCTGTCCGGTGTCAGAACGGCGCTCGTCGAGGCCGACATGCTCGACCTGCGCAGAAACCCCGACGAGAACGCGATGGTCGTCGCGCGCTTCGAAATCGGCGTCGTCGCCCGGATCGAGACATGTACTCGAGACTGGTGCGAGATTTCGGCCGGCGGCTACGAAGGCTGGAGCCACAAGGAATCCCTCTGGGGCGTCGGAGCCGGTGAACTTCTGGATTGACAAAGCGCCGAGGGCCTCTCCGCCAACCGCGCCAAGCGTTGAAGAATTGCCAGCAGCCGCGGCAAATTTTTTTGGCGTCGCCCTTGCAACGGAAAAATCAACGGAGTAATTAACGCGGCACTGTTGGGGTGTAGCCAAGTGGTAAGGCAGCGGTTTTTGGTACCGTGTATCGCAGGTTCGAATCCTGCCACCCCAGCCAGCTCTCCTTTAAGTCACTGATAATAGTCGTTTTTCCGCGAAAGGCTTCGCGGAGTGACCCGTTGATCGCACAACTGCGACACACGGGGGGCCGCAGGCTCCCGGCGGCGCAAAGTTTTCCTCTTGGCGCGGCTCTGCAAAGGAGCTGACCATGGGAGTGATGACACATGTGACCCGCCGCGGCGCCAGCTACATCTGGCGCCGCCGCCTCCGGAGACGGGCGCTTGCGGTCGAGGGTGACGGGTTATCCACAAAAAAGAGCGGCGCGATCGTCCAAGTTTCCCTGGGAACGCGGGACTTGTCCACAGCCGCGCGCCGGGCACCGCTTGTATCAGCCGCCTTCGACGACATGATCGAGGGTATGACATATACGACCCTCACCCGCGCGCATCTGAGACAGTATCTCGAGTCGGTGGTCCAGGCCGAAGTCGCCCGGATCGAAGACGCGCGCCTGCACGAAGCGCCGCCCGCGTCCAGCCGCGAGTGGCGCGCGCGCTGGATGCGCGACCGGGCCGAGGCTTACGCCCTGCGACTCTTGTCAAGCCGCGGCCCCGGGGCCGAGCTGTTACCCGAGGACATGGACCATCTGCGCGACGCGGGGTTCCAGCCGCGCGACATGGCCATGTTCGCCGAGGCGCTCTATACCTTCAGTACCACTTATTATCGCGACAAGACACATTCGGCACCGGAGCCGGCCGACGTGGTCGACCACGCGCCAACTGCTGCGTTGGACGAAATGCTCTACACCCGCGAAGCGCTCAAGGGGGCGGCGGTCGCAAGGGAACAGCTGGACCGTCGAAAGGCGGAACTCGAAGACCCGATCGGGACCGTTGGTTCGGGCGCGGACACGCATGTAGGGCGGGCGGAGGCAAACGAGAGCGCGTCTGCCGCAGCCAGCCGATATTCTCCCGAAATCCGGGAAATCGTCGACCGCATGGACGACCATGACAGGCGTGCGGCTGAAAAAGAAGGCAAGGACCAGAAGACCACCGAGGCCGCTCTGCGCCAGCGGCGGCGGGTCCTGGAGCAGTTCACAGAGGCCGTCGGCAAGACCCGCATAACCGCCCTGAAGACCGAGGACCTGGCGCATTACATCGCCTGCCTTGCGCGTTTGCCGGTAAGCTACAACAAGAGCCCTGCCGACAGGGCACTGACCTTGCAACAGCACATGGAGCGGGGCGATGACCTGCCTGGTGACGCAGTCGGCCTGAGCGGCAATACCGTTAACCGCAACCTGACCTTCCTGTCCACCTTGCTGAACCACGCAAAAAAGGAAGGACTGCACCCGTCAGAGCCGCTCGACGTCGGGCTTTATCGCACAAAGCAGAAGAAGCTTGCCCGCGACCAGCGGCCGAGTTTCACGCCCGAGGATGTGTCGCGGATCTTTCAGCACCCGACATGGCACGGGCGGCAAAGCGCTGCCCGGCCGCACACGGCGGGCGACGAGATCGTCAAGGACGCCCTGTACTGGGTTCCTCTTGTCGCCGCGTATTCGGGGCTGCGGCTGGAGGAAATTTGCGGGCTTCGGCTGGAGGATGTCGTCCTGCGATGCGAGCACCCGTATCTCGATATCCGGCCAAACGCGAACCGGGGCTTGAAGAACACACAGTCGCGGCGGCTGGTGCCCCTTCACCAAGACCTGATCGACCTCGGGTTTCCGGACTATTGCACGAGGCTGCGAGCAGCTGGTGATGTGGATGTTTTCCCGGACTTGAAGCCGGGCACACCAACCAACGCATTCGGTGATACCCTCCATCATAGTTGGCACGAACTCCTGAAGCGCCAGATCGGTCCGGACACCGGCGGCAAGGTCTTTCACAGCTTTCGTCACTACGTCATCAGCCAGCTGAAGCGGTCCGGTGTCGGGATCGACATCATCCAGGACCTCGTCGGTCATCTGCACGGGAATGTGACCGAGGACAGATATGCAGACCGGACTGATCTGGCGCTTCTGGCCGAGGCCGTGAACCAGTTACCGCGCGTCCTTTGACGTTTTCCCGGACAGCCCGGTGTCGGGAACGAATTTCCAAAGGAAAGCGGGCCGGGGACACAGATCCCCGGCCCGCACCGCGCCTTGGGCGCGGTTTCAATGAAACAGAAGACTATGATGTCTTGAGAACGTTTTGTCCGAGATTTGTCCGGACAGACGACGACCTCGGCCACGTGGGACCGAGACTCTTTGCAGGATTACATCTGCGTCTCGGAGGCGGCTGCGGCCGCATCGCACTGCGCACAGGTGCGGACGTCGGCTAAGAGGCGGTTCAGCCCTTCGGCGTCCAGGTCACGCGCGTCGATGAGCGCGCGAGCGATGCGCTCGAGGTCGGCGCTGTGTGCCTCCAGATCGCGGCGCGCGGCATTTTCAGCATCATGCAGGCGATCCCGGACAAGGTGGCACAGGCGCTCCGGCATGAGGCGGGACGCGATGTCCGACGGCTGCCAGACCAGATCCTGACCCAGCCCGTGCTGGACTTCCGCCTTGACCGACAGATCGGTCGCCAGCGCAAGGTCGCTCGCCGGCCCGCCACCCGCACCGTTGCTGACCGTGCCGAGCATGATCTGCTCAGCCGTCCGACCGGCGAGCAGGGTCGGGATCATCGCCGCGACCGTGTCCGGAGTAAGAAGGCGAGGCATCGGGCGCTGGACTTCGCCGCCATGTGGCATGAGCCGGGCGCCGTGGGCGGCGGGCAGTCCGGTCAGGTGTCCGATCAGGACGTGTCCGGCTTCGTGGACTGCCATCCGAAACAGAAGGTCCGGGTCGGGCGGGCGGGCGACTGCTTTCGCCGCGGCCAGCAGGTGGTATGCACCAAGAGGCGCGCGGGCACGCCGGGCCCGGGTCGCCGCGTCGCGCAGGATCGCCGCGACCTGCGCGCCCGTCATTCCCATGAGCTGATCGCCAAGACGGTCAAGGACTGTACCCGTCGCCACATCTGCGGGGAGCTCGGCGCTCAACATCGACCGCACCCCGGACCGGTCCAGCGGCCCAAGCGTCAGATGCCGGTCAAACCGGCCTGCGCGAATGACTGCAGGGTCGACCTTGTCCGGGTAGTTCGTTGCGGCGATGACGATGACCCCCGGCGTCCGGTTCAGCCGGTCCAAAAGCGTCAAAAGTCCATTCACAACGCCGAGAATATAACCGTTCACCGACTGTGATCTCGCGTAGAATGAGTCAATTTCATCGATGAAAAATACCGATGGCGCGTTCGCGATCGCCTCATCACCCGCGGCGTAGAGCGCTTTGAGCATATCTCCCTGGTGTCCCTGGCGTTGACACTCCGCGTAGCCAGTTTTCACGAAATGTACCTTGGCCGATCCGGCCACTGCTTTCGCAAGGTACGATTTACCGGTCCCGGGCGGCCCGCTCAATAAAAAAGAGGACGTGACCGCGGACCATGCGACCTCGCCGGTCCGCCAGTCATCCAAATCCCGGGTCATCTGCACGAAGAAATCGATTGCCTGTGGTTGACCATGGATGTCGTTCAACGTGACCCCATGGCCTGCCCCTTCCATTTCCTTGACACGGTCAAGCGCCGACAGCGCGGTGTCCGGACAGGCCGCGGCAAGGATGGACGCGAGCTTCAACTCGCCCATGTCGGGCAGTGGCGATGGAACGTTTACCTCCGCGTCATGACAAATCGAAAGGACCGCCGAGAGCATCTCGGCGCTCACCTCCGGACAAATGATATCGTGCACGACAGCGGGTAGAAGCTCCGGCGGGACGGTTGCCGCAGTGTTGGCGATCAGTACCGCGCCGCGGCCCTTCAGCAATGCGCGGCACACATTCGTTTCGAGCTGGCGCAGGTCCAGCTTGTTCGCCGATCCCGGCATTTGCCGCACTTCGACACGGTCTGCCCGCGTCAGCTCTTCGATCTGGCCGTGCAGCCGCGCGCAGTCCCGCTCCCGCGCGGCCCGCAACACGATAATCGTGCCCGGCTCCGGACACGGACCGCCGGGCGCGAATTCACATTCGACCGCGGCAATCCGCAGCGCCATGAGCGCATCGAGCGCCTTATCGGGTGTCCGGGGCTCAGGGCGCGCGCCCAGCTGGGGGTCGTCTAGGTCGACACCGTCGAGGACGTCGTCGATCGCGTCGGTGTTGGTCTTGTTTGGCACCAGCAAGAGGTCACGAGCCCGGTCAAGGCCGGGCAGATCAGGGCGAGGGTGACCTGCCACTGAAGTTTCATCCAGCCGGAACCGGAGCCCTTTGGGGTGATACGCCGATTGGCGCAGGTGGAGCAACCGACATCAGCGCGGAGCTTTCAGATGGCGCAGCGCGGGTGTCGGTTGCGGTGGTGAGATGTTCGGCAAATGCTTTTGGTGTCTGATAGCCAAGCGCCGAATGTGGTC
>NZ_JBKOTX010000145.1:0-15117 GCF_047086965.1 Roseovarius halophilus (ex Wu et al. 2025)
CGGGCGCGGCAACGCGTCGGCAAGCCGTCGGCATCGCGGCGGGCCATGAATCCTCGACACATGCACGGTCATGAATTTATACTCGGCCCGTTGAAACAACCGCGTGAAACAGCGCCGCGCGTCGCCCGTGCGGCCATCGGCCCAGGCGGCGCACCCTTGCTCCATGAGGTCTTCCCACAGCAGGTCGCGCCGGCGCCAGCCGGCCTGCAACGCGGCCTGCGCGCGCGGTGCCGAGAAATCAAACCCCCAGATACGCGGCGCGAACATGGTCGTTGTCATGAAGCTCATCCGCCGGGCCCTCCAATGCCATGTTTCCGGTTTCCAGAACATAGGCGTGATCGGCAAGTTCCAGCGCCAGTTCGGCATTCTGTTCCACCAGCACCACCGACAGGCCTTGCTTGTTGATCTCTTCGACGATGCGGGCGATCTCCTCGACGATAACGGGCGCCAGCCCCATCGAGGGTTCGTCCATCAGCAGAAGTTTCGGCCGCGACATCAGCGCGCGGCCGATCGCCAACATCTGCTGTTCACCGCCCGACATCGTCTTGGCCATCTGCCGGCGGCGTTCCTTGAGCCGCGGAAACCGGTCGAACACGTCTTCAAGGTCGCTGTCCACCGCGTCATGATCGCGCCGCAGGAACGCGCCGGTGCGCAGGTTTTCCTCGACCGTCATGTCGGGAAAGATGCGCCGCCCCTCGGGCACATGCGCGATGCCGCGGGCCACCACCTTGTCGCTGCTCAGCCCGTCCACGCGCTGCCCCTCGAAATGGATTTCGCCCTGCGCCACGCCGACCATGCCGGACATCGCGCGCAACGTCGTGGTCTTGCCCGCGCCGTTGCCGCCGATGATCGTCACGATCCGGCCCTCCGGCACGTTGATCGAGATGTTGCGCACCGCCGACACCTTGCCGTAATTGACCGAGATATCCTTCATCTCAAGCAGCATGATGCGTGCCCCCCAGGTAAGCCTCGATCACGGCCGGGTGGTTGCGGATCTCCTCGGGGCCGCCCTCGGCCAACAGCTTGCCGAAGCTCATGCAGGTGATGCTGTCGCACAGCCCCATGATCGCGTGCATGTCATGCTCCACGAGAAGGATGGTGATGCCGTCGTCGCGCAGCTTGCACATGAGGTCCATCATGCGCTTCGTCTCCTCGGGGTTCATCCCGGTGAAGGGCTCGTCCAGCAGCATCACGTCCGGGTGGCTGGCATAGGCCACCGCCATGCCCAGCGCGCGCTGGTGCCCGTGACTGAGATCGCCGGCATATTCATCGCGCAGATCATCGATGCCGAAGAACTCCAGCGCCTCGCGGGCGCGCGCCTCGGCGCCGTGCCGATCTTCCCGGTCCCAGCCGACGATCGCGGCGAAGATGTTGGGCCGGAAGGGCATGTGCGTGCCCACCAGCGCGTTTTCCATCACCGTCATCTCGGCAAAAAGGGTCGAATGCTGGAACGTCCGCACCACCCCGCGCCGGGCGACCTCGTGCATCTTGAGGCCGGAAATGTTCTCGCCGCGCAGGCGAACCTGCCCGTCGCTTGGCTTGTAGAAGCCCGAGATCATGTTGAAGGTCGTGGTCTTGCCGGCCCCGTTGGGGCCGATCAGACCGTGGATTTCACCGTGGTTGACCCTGAAGCTGAGCCCGTCGACAGCGGTCAGGCCGCCGAAGCGCATGGTCAGGTTGTCCACTTCGAGAAACTGCGTCATGTTCGCGCCTCCTTGTCGGCGTTTGTCTCTTGCGTCGAACGCTTCGGCAGCAGCTTCTGCACCACGCTTTCCAGCCCCTTGGGCAGGAAGAGGATCGACAGGATCATGATCGCGCCGTAGATCAGCGGCCGCATCTGCTCGAAGCCCAGTTCGCGCAGCACGATCTCGTTCAGCACGGTCAACACGACACAGCCCAGGATCGGCCCGTAGAATGTGGCCGTGCCGCCCACGATCGCCCATGTCAGGACATAGACCATCAGCGTCACCTCGAAGCTGTTGGGATTGATCGTGCCCACGTAATGGCCCATCAGCGCCCCCGCCAGCCCGGCAAAGCCGCTGGCGATGGCAAAGGCCAGCGTGCGGTAGGCCCGCAGGTTGACGCCCGACGCCTCGGCCAGCTTGTCCTGCCAGTGCACGGCGTGAAAGGTCAGCCCGACCGGGCTTTTCTCGATCCGCCACAGGATCCACAGGCAGACCATCACGATGACCCCCGAGAAGTAGTAGTAGCTCACCGGTTCGAAGAAGTCGAAATCGTAGATCCCGATGGAGAAGTCGGGCATCGGCTCGATGCCCTTGATGCCCTTGGCCCCGCCGAACGGATCGCGGAACCGTTTCCAGAGCAGGCGGATGATCTCGCCCGCCGCGAAGGACCCGATGAGGAAGTAGAACCCCTTCATCCGGAAAAGCGGGAAGGACAGGAGCACGGCCACCAGCGCCGCGGTGATCCCGCCCAGCACGACCGACACCGGCACCCAGATCCCCAGCTCCTTGCTGAAGAGCGCCGAGGCATAGGCCCCGACCCCCATGATCACGACATGCGCCAGCGACCACTCGCCCGTCAGCGTGAGCAGCCGGTAGGACGACACGACGAGGATGTGAAGCACCAGAAAGACAAGGATCTGCTGCTGCGAAAAGCTCAGCCCGTGCGGCAGCGCGATAAGCGCGGCCAGCCCGAGCGCAATGAGAACGAGGTTACGCACGGTCCGCACTCCCGAATAGCCCGGTGGGTTTGACGATCAGGACCAGCAGCATGAGGCTCAGCCCCACGATGTCGGCGATCACGCCGTCCCAGAACGTGGTGACGAAGGTATGCACGATGGCATAGGCCACCGAGGCGACGACCGCGCCTTCAAGCGATCCGACCCCGCCGACGATGATCACGATGAAGGCCGTGATGATGACCGAATGGCCCATGTGCGGGTTGACCGATACCAGCGGCGCCGTCAGCGCGCCGGCGATCCCGGCCAGCCCGGCCCCGATGAACATCGCGATCCGCGCCGTCTGGGTGATCGAGATGCCCTGCAACGCGGCCGCTTCCGGGTCCTGCGCGGCCGCGCGCAGCGCCCAGCCGAAGCGGGTCCGCTTGAGGAAAACCCAGAGCGCGCCCAGAAGAACGACGGCGGCAATGATGACATAGAGCCGCGACAGGGGCAGGCGCACGCGGTCGGAAAACTCGATGACGTGCTGCGTGACGGGGGGGATATGCTCCATCCGAACGCCGAACCCCATGACGGCCAGCGCCTGCAGGATCATCAGGAACCCGATCGAGGCCACGAGCCCCCCGAGGGGATTGTCCCTCAACGGTCGGAAAAGCGTCCGTTCCATCAACAGCCCGAGGCACCCGACAAAAAGCAGGCCCGCCGCGACGGCAACGAAAAACGGAACGTTCAAATCGGAATACAGCAGCACGATCGTGTAGGCGCCCGCCATGTAGAGCTCGCCATGGGCGAAGTTGATCACGCCCATCACGCCGAAGATCAGCACGAGGCCGACGGCGATGAGCGAGATGTAACTGGCCGCGTACAGGGCGTTCAGGCCGGTCTGCGCAAGGAGGTCCAGCATGCCTGTGGTCTTTCATTTTTTGGGAAGAAGGGACGGCACGGGCAAGGCCGCGCCGCCCTGTCGCGCCTCAGCGCTGGTTCCACATCTGGTCGTAGGCCGTCATGTGCTTGACGACCAGGTCACCATGCTGGTCATACCAGTCGGGAATATTGCCGAAGTCCTTGATCCGGGCCTTGCCGTCCTCGATCGCGACAACGGGCCAGTCCCCGACGAGCGCATTGTCGATCCCGAACAGGTCGGTACCCCACCATTGCGCGTCGCCGAAGGCGTGCTTGCCCGTGCCGCCGTCCTTCATCGCGGTGATCACGGCGTCGGGCTCGGCCGAGCCGGCCTTTTCCGCGGCGGCTTTCCACAGGTCCATGATCGAGGCGTATTCCCAGCTCACCGCGCCCCATTGACCGGGGAAGCGCTCGCTGTACTCGGCGAAGAAACCGTTCGGATCCTCGAAATTCACTTGGTCGGAATTCAGCGCCGGGTCGTCGAAATCCGGGAACTGGAAGATCACGCCTTCCATGAACTCCTTGGAGGTCTTCTCGATGATCTGGTCGTAGAAATCCAGCGTGCAGCTGATGATCTGGCCCTCGTAGCCCTGCTGGAACAATTGCTCGCAGATCGGATGCACGTAGTCCGAATAGCAGGTGTCGAGGCAGACGATATCGGGGTTCGACGAGATCAGCTTGGTCACGACCGGCGCGAAATCCGTGGTCGCCGGATCGAACAGCAGCGGATCGTCCTGCATCTCGATGCCGGCCGCCTCGAAGGCGGCGAGGTAGGTCGCCACTGACGGCAGGCCCAGCGCGTCGTCCTGCGCGCACATTACCGCGGTCTTCAGGTCAGGCTTGTTCTCGTTCAGCCACTGCACCCCGGTCACGTTGTAGATCGGGTGCACCTCGGCCGGGGCGATCAGCGTGCTCGTGTCAGGGCTCAGGTCACTGGGCAGCAGCGTCGAGAACAGCATCCCGGTACGATCCGCCACCGGCTGCACGCCCGGCCACGTATCGCCGCCCAGCATCATGATGAAGCTCACGCCGTCCTCGCGGATCAGCTTGGTCGCACCGGTCCGGGCCTTGGCCGGGTCGTATTCGTTGTCATACGGCACGAACTCGACCATGTAGCTCTGGTCGCCCAGCGTGATCCCGCCCGCGGCGTTCACGCGTTCGGCCCAGATCTCGCACCCGTCCAGTCCCGGCTTGCCCCAGGCGGCGACCGGGCCGGTCAGCGGCGCGAGAAAGCCGATCTTGATCACGTTGTCCTGCGCGTTGGCGATGCGCGGCAGGCTCGACGCCGCGGCAGCCGCCGCTGTCGACTGCAAAAAGGTCCGGCGTGTCAGACCCGACTTCACGATCTTGTTAAGCATTGATTTTCTCCCATGTTGGTGTGCCCGTTTTACGGGCGATGTTCTTGGAGGCCGTTTCATCTTCCCTCTTGCGGGGATGCGTCGCCTTGGCCCGAAGGTACCAGTTCGCGCAAATTGGTTTGGCCTCGTGGTATGGACGCTAACAGAAGCACCCCGATCTGCCAAGAAAATTGGTTCAAAAACAGGATCGGATCACTTTTTTGGTGCTATTTCGGTTCACGAGCCGCGGCAAAATAACGCGAATTTATTTCAAAAACAGAATGTTGTCGTCGCCTTTGGGCAACAATTCCGATCCGATCGCGAAGGTACCAATTTTCGTGATGGACCCTTTTACTGGTATAGAGACATATGCGGCCACGACCGGGGACCACGTTCCGTGGCGCCGCAGGCACACGGACCGCGCGGCGGAGCGGAGACAGGAAAAGTGACGGGAATGAACACGCAATCCGACAAGGACACCACCAGTATCGTGACAAGCCAACCGATCGGCGCCACCGTGCAGATCGTTGTGGACACGCTTTTCGCCCGGATAAAATCCGAGGAATATCCGACGGATACCCGCCTGCCTTCGGAACGGACACTTGCCTCCGAACTTGGTGTCGCACGCAACACCGTGCGCGAGGCGCTGGATGTTCTCGAAAGCCAGAGGGCCATCCGTCGCCGCGCCGGGTCGGGCAGCTTCGTCACGTATCGCTCCACGACACCGCGAAGCACACCCGCCGACCCGACCGATTCGGTGGCGGACGAAACCAGCCCGCTTGATCACCTCGTCGTCCGCGGCATCCTCGAACCCGAGATGGTGCGCCTCGCCGTGGTCAACATGACGCCGCGCCAGATCACCGAACTTGCCGAGACGTTGTCCAGGATGGAAACCATCACGACCGACGTGGATGCCTTCATCGAGCTTGAGGAGCATCTCTATACCAAGATCGCCGAAGGCACGGGAAACCCGCTGCTCGCCTCGTGCTATCGCCTGACGATCGAGACCTACAGGCAGAGCTTTCGCACCAAGCTGCGGCGCCGCAACCTGACGCCCAAGCGCATTCAGGATTACCAGAAACGGTACAACACGCTGTTCAACGCAATCGGCTCGCGCGACGTGGCGTCGGCGGTCGAGTTCATCAAGCTGCACCTTGTGGAAGAACAGAAACTGCTGCTGCAGGAAATCTGAACGCCGCGTGTCTAGCCGTCGAGGCTGCGGGCGCGCAGTTCTGTCCCCGTTTCGGCGCGCTCGAGACGCTGTTCCCACATCTGGCCGAGGTCCAGCATCTCTTCTCGCAACAGGTCGCTGTGGCGGCTCAACCAGTCGGGGATGCTGCCGAAGCCGACGACCTTCGCCTTGCCATCGCGGATCGACACGACGGGCCAGTCACCGACCAGCGCGTTGTCGATCCCGAAAATCTCGCTGCCCCACCACTGGGCCGGACCGAAGGCATGGGTGACATGGCCAAGCTGCTTCATGGCGGCCAGCACCGACACCGGGTTCACGGTGCCCGCCTTCTCGACGGCGGCGTGCCAGATATCGAGGATCGCCGCATATTCCCAGCTCACCGCGCTCCAGCTTTCGGGATAAAGGTTGTTGTATTCCTCGTAGAACACGTTCGGCTGGTTGAAGAAGAAGGCCTTCTCGCGAAGTTCCGCATCGTCGAAATCGGGAAACTGGAATAGCACGCCCTCCATGAACGCGCGCGATGTCCGCGCTACCAGCCGCTCGTAGTGGTCCAGCGTGCAGGAAATGATCTGCCCGCTGAATCCGCGGCTGTAGGCATATTCCGTCATCGCGTGCACCATCGGGGTGTAACTGGTGCACCAGCACAGGATATCGGGGTTCGCCGCCAGCATAGAATCGACGATCGCGGCCACGTCCCCGCCTTCGGGCGCGTACTGCACTTCCTTGACGTTGCTGACCCCGGCCGCCCGGAACGCGGCGCGGTACGTCGCCAGTGATGGCAGGCCCATCCCGTCACGCTGGCTGCACATCGCCACGGTCTTCAGGTCCGGGCGGTTGCGCGCCAGCCACGCAACGCCCGTGACCACGTAGATCGGATGCACCTCTGACGGCGCGATGAGGTAGGGCGTGTCGGGGCTCAGGTCCGACGGCAGCAGGGTGGACGTCAGGATCCGGCGATCCATCAGGTAATCGGAGACCGGCGTGAACATGTCGCCCCCCAGCATCATCAGCAACTTGACGTCGTGTTCCTGCACAAGCCGCATCGCCCCTTCGCGGGCGGCCTCTGCGCCCGCGCCGCAGTCATGGGCGTGTATCCGAATCGGGTAGCGGCGCCCGCCGATCAGCACGCCCCCGGCGTTGTTGAGCCAGCTTTCCCAGATGCGGCACCCGTGCAAGCCCGGCAACCCCCAGCTTTCGACCTGCCCGGAAAGCGGCGCGAGGAACCCGATATTCACCGTGTTGGCCATGCCGACCGACAGCCGCGGCAGCGCGCCGCTGATGGCCAGACGATGGGCAAAGCTCGACGAATCCATTGCTTGCATCCCGTTGCGGGGTTTCCGGGCAGGAAATCATGAAATTTTCACACAGACAATCATTCCTGTTGACACATTGGTTCAGCATTTGGCTTACTGCAATGGACCAAAAGAACCAAACAAGGATTTTGGTTCATACCAATCCAGGGAGATAAAGAATGGCCAAGAAAAGAGTTGCGATCATCGGCGCGGGTCCGTCTGGGCTTGCGCAGCTTCGGGCGTTCCAGTCGGCCGCGGAAAAGGGCGAGGAGATTCCCGAGATCGTCTGCTACGAGAAACAGTCCGAATGGGGTGGCCTTTGGAATTACACGTGGCGCACCGGCGTGGACCAGGATGGCGAGCCCGTGCATTGTTCGATGTACCGGTACCTGTGGTCCAACGGGCCCAAGGAGGGGCTGGAATTCGCCGATTACAGCTTTGACGAACATTTCGGCAAGGAAATCGCCAGCTACCCGCCGCGCGAGGTACTCTACGACTACATCGAGGGGCGCATCAAGAAAGCCGGCGTGCGCGACTGGATCCGGTTCAACCACCTCATCCGGGACGTGCAGTACGACGACGCCACCGGCAAGTTCACCGTCACCGCCCGCGACACCCAGAAAGACGAGGAATCGTCCGAGCAATTCGACCACGTGATCGTGGCGACGGGCCATTTCTCCATTCCCAACGTCCCGGAATACCCCGGGTTCGACAAGTTCAACGGCCGCATCCTTCACGCGCATGACTTCCGCGATGCCCGCGAATTCCAGGGCAAGGACATCCTGATCATGGGCGCCAGCTACTCGGCCGAGGATATCGGCTCGCAGTGCTGGAAATACGGCTGCAACTCGATCGTGTCATGCTATCGCTCGGCGCCGATGGGCTTCGAATGGCCCGACAACTGGGACGAGGTGCCGGCGCTGGTCAAGGTCGAGGGCAAGACGGCCCATTTCAAGGACGGCACGACGCGCGATGTCGACGCGATCATCCTGTGCACCGGCTACAAGCACCATTTCCCCTTCCTGCCGGACGACCTACGGCTCAAGACGGCGAACCGGCTGGCCACCACGGACCTCTACAAGGGTGTCGTCTGGGTGCATAATCCCAAGCTGTTCTATCTCGGGATGCAGGACCAGTGGTTCACCTTCAACATGTTCGATGCGCAGGCTTGGTGGGTCCGCGACGCCATCATGGGCAAGATCGAGATCCCCGACAAGGCGACGATGGACGCCGACTGGAAGGCACGTCAGGCGCTGGAGGACAAGAACGAGACCGATCCCGACTGCATCCAGTTCCAGGGCGACTACATCAAGGAACTGGTCGCCGAGACGGATTATCCAAGCTTCGATGTGCAGGCCGCCTGTCAGGCGTTCTTCGAATGGAAGAAGCACAAGAAGGAAAACATCATGACCTTCCGCGATCACGGCTATGTCTCGCCGCTCACCGGCAAACAGGCACCGCCGCACCATACCCCGTGGAAAGAGGCGCTGGACGACAGCCTCGAATGTTATCTGCAAACCGGCAAGCAGACCGAAACGGCCTGACCGGCCGCGTCCCGGCCCTCCACTCCCCCGGGTCGGGACGCGACGACATCTTCGGTAGGTTTCCGAACTGCCGGCCCCTCGGGGCCGGTTTTTTTTCGCGGTAGTGTCTTGGGGTATCAGTGACCGATGTTGCGGGCCGCCCGGGCGCCCGATGCCGGCCGCGGCCCGGGCATGGCCTTGTCCGGGCTCAGCCGGACTTCACGGCCGCGCCCACGCGTGCCGCGCGCCGCGCGGGCGCTTCCGAACCGATCGACCGGCACAGGATCAGCACAGGGATCAGCCCGAACGCGACCAGCACGAGCGACGGCACCGCGGCCTCGGCCAAGCGCTCGTCGGCAGCCAGCCGGTGCGCCTGCACCGCCAATGTCTGGAAATTGAACGGGTGAAGGATCAGCGTGGCCGGCAATTCCTTCATCACGTCCACGAAAACGATCAGCAGTGCCGTCACCACGCTTGTCCGGGCCACGGGGAGGTGTATCCGCCAGAGCAACCGCGGCCCCGACTGGCCCAGCGAGCGCCCGATCGCGTCGAAATGCGCGGGAATGGTCGCCATGCCGCTGTCATAGGCGTTGAGCGCGGCCGCCATGAACCGCGCCATGTAGGCCACCACCATCAACCAGATCGACCCGGTGATCAGCAGGCCGGTATCAATGCCGAACCGTGCCTCCATCACGGCGTCGATCATGTTGTCGAAGGCGGCCATCGGCACCATCAGCCCCACGGCGATGACACCGCCGGGCACAGCGTATCCCAGCCCCGCCCCGATCACCAGCAGGCGCGACGTGCGTCCCGGGCGCGTGCGCGCGCGATACCCGATCAGCACGGCACCGATGACGGTCAGCACCGCCGCGACGCTCCCGAGCGTGACCGAGTTGATCATGAGGTCGATATACCGGTCATCGAACAGGTTCTGCCCCGATCCCACCGCCATGATCCCCAGCATGATCACCGGGATGACGAACCCCAGCAGCACCGGCGCGAGGCACAGGGCGGTCGCCAGCCATCCCGCCGCGCCGGTCAACCGCGCCTTTTCCATCGTTTCGAACCGCGCGCCACGCCCGGCGGTGCGGGCGCGGCCCCGGCTGGCCCGCTCCAGCCCCGCCAGCAGCAGCGCGAAGCTCAGCAGGCACAGCGACAGCTGCGCCGCCGCGGGCCTGTCGCCCAGCGAGAACCACGCCTGGTAGATGCCCGTCGCGAAGGTCTGCACGTTGAAGAAGGCGACCGTGCCGAAATCCGCGATGGTTTCCATCACGGCCAGCAGCGCGCCGCCCGCGATCGCGGGGCGCGCCATGGGCAGCGCCACCCGCCAGAACGCCCGCAGGGGGGACCGCCCCAGCGTGCGCGCCACCAGAAAGGCATTGCTGCTTTGCTGTCGGAACGAGGCCCGCGCCAACAGGTAGACATAGGGGTACAGCACGATGGACAGCATCATCGCCGCCCCGCCGAGGCTGCGGATCTCGGGAAACCAGTACTCCCGCGGCCCCCAGCCTGTCACGTCGCGCAACAGCGTCTGCACCGCGCCGGGATGGTCCAGAAGATGGGTATAGGCGTAGGCCAGCACATAGGCCGGAAAGGCCAGCGGCAGCGCCAAGGCCACTTCCAGCCACCGCGCGCCGGGAAACCGGTAGACGGTGACCAACCACGCCGTGACCGACCCGATAAGCGCCGTTGACACCCCGACGATCAGCACGAGGGCCGCGGTCGTGCGCACATAGCGCGGCAGGACCGAGGCAAGGATGTCGCGCCATGTCTGCAGATCGCCCGACAATGCCGAGAGGCCCGCCGCCAGGATCGGCGCGATGCAGATGCCCGCCACCACCCAGGCCAGTTTGTCGAGCAGCCGTTCGCCCATTCCAGTCACTCCGGCAGGAAATCACCCGCACTGGCTGCCATAAATCCGGGGCCATGACCAGACGAACCCGACAAAAACCGTGCGGCAAGGGCGCACGGGGCCGCGCGCCCCTCCGTGCCGGCGCCTACCGGTCCAGCAGATCGGCCTGTTCAAGGTATACCGCGGCCGCCCCCTTGAGCGCGGCGGGATTGTCGCCCTCGCTCGTCAGGTGCACCCGTTCAAGCACCACGGGCAAAGCGCCCAGTTCCTCGTTGATGCGGGCCAGCGCCACCTCGATGGTGTAGGTGAGCTGATGGATTTCCTCCATGTCCTGCACCGTCAGCGGGTCGCGCTCCAGCACCGCCTTCATCTTGCGGTTATACGTCACGAAGTTGTCCATCGCGGCGGCCAGGGTTTCCGACGGCTCGGCCGCGTAGTGGTCCGTCCGCTCTTCCGCGTGCGCGAAGGGGCTGCCGCCCACCGCGATGGCGACGCAGGTGGCGACGATCTGAATTCCGTTTTTCATGCTTGGTGTCCTCTCGTGTTCTAGCCGTGGTCGGCGGCGGGCCCGCCTCAGCCATCCGCCCACATGCGGGTCAGGTTGCTTTTTGCCTTGAAAAGCCGGTCGAAGGCCGGCGTCTTGCCGTGGTCGTCGAAAATCGCGCGGGCGGCCACATCAAGATCATGCAGCACCTCGCGCCGGGCCGCGTCGCGGACCCAGCTCGTCACCCAGCCGACGATCGCCATGCGTTCGCCCCGCCGCACCGGCTCGACCCGGTGCAGCGCGCTGGTGGGATAAAGTATCAGGTCCCCGGCTTTCAGCCGGATCACGCGCTCCTCGATCCCGTCGTCAATGATCAGCCCGCCGCCCTCGTAGCTGCCGGCGTCGCTCAACGGCAGGGTAAAGGACAGGTCGCTGCGACTGCCCTGCATGATCGGGTCATCCACGTGCAGACCGTATTCCATGCCCTCTCGGTAGCGCGACAGCAGCATCCGCGCGAATTTCCGCGGTCGCGCGGCGGATTTGAACAGCTCGTTCTGCCAAAGACGGCCGCGCACCGTTTCGAAGATCTCGTCCAACGCATCCGTGGGCTTGGCCTGCAGGTTGTCCTTCACCCCGCGCGCGTAGCGTCCGGCAGTGGCCTTGCCATCCTCGAACTCGATCCCGTCGGCGGCGCCCTTCATCGCCGCCACCATGTGCTGGTCCAGCACATCACCGATCACCATGAACATGGCGCTACTTCCACCCGGCAAGCGCCAGCTCCATGCGCGCGGCGGCCGCATAGATCACGCTGCTGTCCATCGCGTAATCGCCGTCACCCTGCAGGTCGCCGTAAACAGTCGATGTCGTCTCGACCGCCTTCGCCATCTCGGCGGCCGCGGCCAGCGCTTCGATCTCACTCTTCAGCCGGTCATACCCGCGCTCGGCCAGGGGCGCGGCGACGGCGCCGTACTTTTCCTCGATAGGATGGCCCATATGCGTCCTGGCCGCGTCAAGATCCCCTGCCTTGTAAAGGGCCATGCCGGCACGCAGGCGCCCCTCCATGAAGCCGAGGTCGCGCATCAGGCCGGTTTCCGAGGGCAGCGCGGCACTGCCGCCTTCACCTTCGCCTTCGCCCTCACCTTCGCCATGGGAGGCACCTTCGCCCTCACCCTCACCTTCGCCGGAGGCCAGCTGCACCCAGCCCGGCGCATCGGCCGTTTTGCTCATCACCGGCGCGGCATGGGCGGCACCGCCCGCAACGGCCGCGGCAAGCGCCCCCAAGGTCAGGTTCCGACGGGCTTTCACCAGCCGGCGTTGCGTCTCGGTTTCGTCCGTCATCCTGTCGGTCCGCTTCGCCGCGTCAATCCTTACAATTTTGGTCAATAACAGCGCGCCGGAGGTTGCGTCAAGAAAATCATACTATTTTAGTCAGAATTGATAGCGACCCGGCATCGTCGCGCGGGCCAACCTCTTTCGGCCAAGTCACTCCGGCCGCAGGACGGCACCGGGGTTCATGATCCCCGGCGGATCAAGCGCCGCCTTGATGGCGCGCATCGCCGACAGCTTGGCCGGATCGGCATAGCGCTCCAGGTCCCCGACCTTGAGCCGCCCCACACCATGCTCCGCCGCGACAGACCCGTCCATCTCGTGCACGAGGTCATGAACCGCCCGCTTGATCTCGTCGCGCCGGGCAACGTGGTCCTCGCGCCGCCCGCCCCGGGGCGGAAAGACGTTGTAATGCAGGTTCCCGTCACCCAGGTGGCCGAAACAGTTGATCCTGAAATCGCCCAGCCGGGCCAGCACGGCGGGCGCCATCGCGATGAACCCCGGGATCGCGCCGAGCGGCAGGGATATGTCATGCGAACTGATCGCCCCGATCCGGCGATTCGCCTCGGGAATGTTCTCGCGCACGTCCCAGAAGGCTTGCCGCTGCGCCTCGGACCGGGCGATCATCCCGTCACTGACCAGCCCCGCCTCCAGCGCCGCCGCGAAAAGCGCTTCCAGCGCCTCGCCCGGGTCCTGCCCGCGCCCGAGCCCCACCTCGATCAATACGACCCAGTCCGGCGCCGCCGCGAACGGCCGGCGCAGGTCGGGCATGGCCTCGGCAAGGAAATCCAGCCCCGTCCGGTGCATCAATTCGAACGCGCTGACGCCCTCGGCCATGTGATCCCGCGCCAGCGCCAGCAGGTCCAGCGCGGCGCGCGGATCATCCACCACCATCAGCGCGGTCCCCCGCGCCGCCGGAACCGGGTGCAGCTTCAGCGCGGCGGCCGTGATCACGCCCAGCGTCCCCTCCGCCCCGATCAGAAGGTCGCGCAGGTCATAGCCCATGTTGTCCTTGCGCAGCCGCTTGAGCCCGTGCCACACCTGCCCGTCCGGCAGTACCGCCTCCAGCCCGAGGCACAACTCGCGCGCATTGCCGTACCGCAGCACGTTGACCCCGCCGGCATTCGTGGCCAAAAGCCCGCCCAGCCGCGCGCTGCCCTTGGCCGCGATGGTCAACGGGTAGAGCCGCCCGGCAGCCTCCGCCGCCGCGTGAATGTCCGACAGAACGGCGCCGGCCTCGGCGACCATCACGTTCTCTTCCGGGTAGACCGCGCGCACGGCACGCATCCGCTCAAGGCTCAGGATCAGCGGCGCCGGCCCCTCGGGCGCGACCTGCCCCCCGACCAGCCCGGTACCGCCGCCATAGGGCACCACCGGCACGCGCGCCTCGCGGGCCAGCCGGACGACCGTGGCGACCTCAGCCACCCGGGCGGGGGCGACGACACCGCCGG
This sequence comes from Roseovarius halophilus (ex Wu et al. 2025), assembly GCF_047086965.1. NCBI lineage: Bacteria > Pseudomonadati > Pseudomonadota > Alphaproteobacteria > Rhodobacterales > Roseobacteraceae > Roseovarius > Roseovarius halophilus (ex Wu et al. 2025). The sequence continues at coordinate 14,002 of NZ_JBKOTX010000145.1, forward strand.
CCCGCCCTGTCCATCGGCTGCGTGGCTCCTCCAGGTAACGCGGCTCGGCCGCCCGCAGGGTCGCCGCGGGCAGCGCCTGGTCCAGGCGCGACAGGAAGTCCGGTGTGACCGAGTTCAACTCCATGCCGTGTGTGTAGCACGCGTAGCACGCGCTGCCATCCCTGCCGGTCACGACCTCACCCGCCATCGCGCAGATAGGCGGGGCGCAGCACCATGATCGTGGGATCCGCCGGCAGGCTGCGCAATGACACGGTGATCTCGCTCCTGTCCGGCGCCACGATGCGGAACGAATCCGCCATCCCGGCAAGGAACCGGTCCAACGACCCGTCGGCGAACCAGTGCATCGGGATCACGATCCGCGATTTCAGCCGCCGCAACACTTTCATCATCGTGGGCAGGTCCAGCGTGTAGCCCCCGTCGACCGGCGCCATCACCACGTCCAGCCGCCCCAGCGCGGCGTATTGCTCGGGGCTCGGTGCGTGGTGAAGATGCCCGAGATGGCCGATGCACAGCCCCGCGGCCTCGAACACGAAGATCGAGTTCCCGCGCGGTTCCACCTCCCCCGCATGGGACCGGATGTCGGTCGGGACGTTGCGCACCAGCATCCCGCCAAGGTCAAGGTAATGATCCGCCCCCGCGCCGAATTCTTCGCCCCAGCCCCGCAGGACATGGGGAATCGCCGGGTCGGGGTTGGCCGTCCAGTGGGTCGAATGGGCATGGTTCATCGTCACGAGGTCCGGGGTGAAATCCACGTTGCCGATGAACCCCGTGAAATCGGTGACGGCGGACACCCCGTCATGCGTCTGGATGAGGAAGGACGCATGCGCGATATACCGCAGCCGGACCGACGCGTCCGGCACCGGTTCCGCCCACGAAGCCTTGGTGAGATACTCTAGGCCCGGCGCGGCATCCGCCACCGCGATGCAGTGGCTGGGCTTGCGCCCCTGCGCCGTCGCGGCGGTGGCAAGCAGAACGAAGGCAAGAACAAACCGGATCATGAAACGCCCTCCTGAAGAACTTGCGGCCCGAGGCGGATTGCAAGCGCTATGAGACGCTGTGCTCGACGGAGGAGGCTGCGGCATGAACGCCCTCATCGACCAACTGACCGCCCTGAGG
>NZ_JBKOTX010000146.1:0-15115 GCF_047086965.1 Roseovarius halophilus (ex Wu et al. 2025)
TCAGCATGTCGATCTCCCGTCTCGCAACTCGTTCAAAACAGATCGTGCCATGAAAAGCGCAGATCGACGAGGGGCTATGTGATCATCCGGGATGGAACACCTACCTCACGCGCAGGGCGTTCAGGGACACGGTGATCGAGCTGGCCGACATGGCCAGCGCCGCGATCAGGGGCGAACACAGGCCCGCCACCGCCAACGGCACCGCAATGATATTGTACCAGGTGGCCACTGTGAAGTTCTCGCGGATGCGGCGGACACTGCGCCCGGCGGTCGAGATGGCCTCGGGCAGGGGGCCCAGGGTCGACCCCAGAAGCACGATGTCCGAGGCCACCCGCGCCGCGTCCAGCGCCGAAGCCGGCGAGATCGAGGCATGAGCGGCGGTCAGGGCTGCAGTGTCGTTCAGCCCGTCACCCACCATCAGGACCTTGGCGCCCTCGTCACTCAGGGCCTCGATGCGGGCCGCCTTGTCGGCGGGCAGGGCCTCGGCTGTCCAGTCCTCGATGCCCAGCGTCCCGGCCAGCGACTGCGCCGCCTGGGGGCTGTCGCCGGACATCAGGATGACGCGCAGGCCCTTCCGTTTCAATGCCGCGACGGTCTCGGCGGCCCCCTCGCGCAGCCGGTCGGTGAACAGCAAGCTCCTCGGTGTGTCTTCGCCAACCCGCAGCCAGGCGGCGGTCTGGTCCACCGACCCGCCCCCAACCCAGGCGGCCCGGCCCAGCCGCACGGTGCGGCCCTGCCAGATACCTTCCGTGCCGTGGCCCGGCACTTCGGCAACGTCGGTGACGTCGGCCGGGGCGACCCCGGCATCGCGGGCCGCCTGCACGATGGCCTTGGACAGTGGATGCGACGACCCCTCGGCCAGGGCCAGGGCGATTTGCAGGTCGCGCGGCGGTAGCGTTTCGATATTGGTCAGGACGGGGGTGCCCGCCGTCAGCGTGCCGGTCTTGTCGAACATGACCATGTCGACCTGGGCCAGGCGTTCCAGGGCGGTCGCATTCTTGATCAACAATCCGTGCCGGAACAGGCGCCCCGAGGCGGCTGTCGTGACAGCCGGAACCGCAAGGCCAAGGGCACAGGGGCAGGTGATGATGAGCACGGCAGCGGCGATGTTGAGCGCCACGCGCAGGTCGCCCGAGTAGACAAGCCACCCCACGAAGGCCAGCGCCGAGAGGATATGCACCCCAGGGGCATAGAGCTTGGCCGCCTTGTCGGCCAGCGAGGTATAGCGCGAGCGCCCGGATTCCGCGACCGCCACCAGATCGGCCATGCGGTGCAGAGAGGTGTCGCGGCCCACGGCGCTGGCGCGGATCACCAGAGGGCCTGTCAGGTTGACTTCGCCCGCGCTGACCGCGCGGCCGGGTTCGGCATAGACGGGCACGGTTTCGCCGGTCAGCAGCGACCGGTCGAGTTCCGAGGTGCCCGTGGTGATTTCCCCGTCCACGGGCATTCGCGCCCCCGCGTGAACGCGGATCAGGTCGCCCACGGCGAGGGTCGAGACGTCGACCTTCTCGTCGCCGTCGCCCGTCACGCGCCAGGCCTTCGGCACCTCCAGCGCGGCCAGTTCGCGGGCAGCAGAGCGCGCGACGGACCGGGTGCGGTGATCCAGGTAGCGCCCCGTAAGCAGGAAGAAGGTCAGCGCGATGGCGGCGTCGAAATAGGCGTGTTCGCCGGACAGTGACGTTTCCCAGAGCGATGTGACCAGCGCCAGAAGGATCGCCAGCGAGATCGGCACGTCCATGTTCAGGTGCCCGGCGCGCAGGGCGGTCCAGGCGTTGCGAAAGAAGGGCTGCGCCGAAAAGGCCACGGCCGGCATCACGATGGCGGCGGAAATCCAGTGGAACAGGTCGCGCGTGGCGCCCTCGGCCCCCGACCAGACCGCGACGCTCAGCAGCATCACGTTCATCGAGGCAAAACCGGCCACGGCGAGGCGCATCAGCAGATCGCTTCCGGCGCGGTCGGCGGCATCGCTCGACAGGGTCGCGGAATCGAGAACGTGGGCCTCGTAGCCGAGGCGCTCCACATCGGCGGCGATATCGGCCGCATCTGTGCCGGGGGCGGCATGAACCGTGGCACGCTTGCGGGTCAGGTTGACCCGGGCGTCGCGGACATGGGGCAGGGCCAGAAGCCCCTGTTCGACCGTGTTGATGCAACTGGCGCAGTGGATCGTCGGCAAGGAGACCAGGATCGTCTCATCGGCGTCCGCAGCCTGTTGCCGCGCATGTTGCGCGGCGACGCTGGCCATGGAACAGCCCGGGCAGGCCGCGGCCCCGGTTTCGAAATCGGTGCTTGCCATCACTCCACCAGGACCACCACACGCTGGTGGAAGTCCGTTCCGTCCGGGGCCACGGCCTCGAGCCGCAGGTTCCAGTTGCCCTCCGCGGTTTCGACCGGGGCAACATAGGACTCGCCGTTGAACTCGAAATCCGGGGTCTGGTCATCGCGGACCGAGGTGGCCCGGCCGAAGGTGCCGCCCAGGCTCTGTACCTCAACCGGCGCGCCCTCAGCGTCGGTGATGCTGAGCGTCAGCATCTCGTCACGCACCACGGCATCCACGGTCCAGTCCAGGGCAAGCTGAGCCGCGCGTTCTTCATCCCAGTTCTGGCTGGCGACGTAGGAGTTCTCGACCTCCAGCCCCGGAAAGGTGCGCACGGCAGAGACGGCCAGCGTGATGTTGACCCCGATGATCAGGCCGAACGCCAGCACGAACCCGGTCAGTACCTTGCGGCCGGTGATAACCATTATCTGCTCTCCAATCCGTTGAAGTGGGTGTCCTCATGGGTGCGCTCGTTGCTTTCCAGATCCTGGACCCAGATGCGGAAGTCCGTGCGGGTGTCCTGGGCCGCCTCGGACCCGGCCGGCGCGGTGACATAGACCCGCTGAATCAGCATCTCGTCGGCCTCGACCTGCACGGTCTCGTAAGGCGTGCCCTCGATCTGCAGGTAAAGCCTCGGATCGCCCGTAACCGTGATCCGGAAGGGGCGGTCATCGCCGGTCATGTTGCGCAGGCGCAGTTCGTAGGTGTTGCGCACCGAGCCGTCCGACATCTGGTCGAACAGCGGGTTGCGCTCGGCCCGGACGGTCAGGTCGATCTCGGAGCGCACGAAGAGCGCCACGACCAGCCCCACGCCCACTGCTGCCCAGAGCGAGGAATAAAGCACGGTGCGCGGCCGGAAGATGTGGCGCCATAAGTCCTTGGCCTGGCCGCCGGCGCGTTCGACCTCTTCGTCGCGCAGGGTGAAATAGTCGATCAATCCGCGCGGCTTGCCGATCTTTTCCATCACCTCGTCGCAGGCGTCGATGCACAGGCCGCAGGTGATGCAGGCCAGCTGCTGGCCGTCGCGGATGTCGATGCCCGTGGGGCAGACATTGACACAGGCATTGCAGTCGATGCAGTCGCCCAGGCCCTCGCGGGTCTTGCCCTTGCCGCGCGGTTCGCCGCGCCATTCGCGATAGCCGATGGTGATCGTGTCCTCGTCCATCATCGCGGCCTGGATCCGGGGCCAGGGGCAGGCGTAGATGCAGACCTGTTCCCGCGCGATGCCGCCCATGAAGACCGTGGTGAAGGTCAGGATACCCATGGTCGTGTAGGCGATGGGGTGTGCCTGCCCGGTCACGAGGTTCTGCAACAGGGTCGGCGCGTCGGCGAAATAAAAGATCCAGGCCCCGCCCGTGGCCAGCCCGATCAACAGCCAGACGACGTATTTCGCGGCCCGCTTGCGGATCTTTTCCGTGTCCCACGTCTTTTTCCACAGACGGACGCGCGCGTTGCGGTCGCCCTCGATCCAGCGTTCGGTGAGAATGAACAGGTCTGTCCAGACGGTCTGCGGGCAGGTGTAGCCGCACCAGACCCGCCCCAGCGCCGAGGTGAACAGGAACAACCCCAGCCCCGCCATGATCAGCAGCCCGGCGATGAAATAGAATTCATGCGGCCAGATCTCGATCCAGAAGAAGAAAAAGCGCCGGTTCGCCATGTCGACCAGAACCGCCTGGTCAGGCAGCGACGGGCCCCGGTCCCAGCGAATCCAGGGCGTCAGGTAGTAGATGCCCAGAGTCACCGCCATGATCCACCATTTGAGGGTGCGGAACTTGCCCTTCACCCGGCGCGGAAAGACCGGTTCGCGCTTGGCGTAAAGCGACTGTTCTTCGCTCGAACTCATGGAATCATCCTGTTGGTGACTGTTCGCGTGGGAACAGGTTTCGCCGATATGACCAAGACGTGGCTTTGACCTGAATCAACCGAAAAGCCGTAGCTGCGGCTCTGGTTTCACCTTCGCATGTATGCACGGCCTTTGCCCCGCGCGAGGCCGGCGCGCTGCGACACTTTGCAACGCCGCCGGGCCGCGCAAGTCCCCCAGGGCGGGTCGGCCCCCAGGGGATTAGCCCTCCCAACCGGGAAGGGGCGAACCCGGGGGAATGCGCGAACAGGTCCCGGGTCCGCCCGTGCCGGAAGCCGCTGCAGGGCCCCCGGCACATCACTTACTGGCCGCCGCCCAGCTGATGGACGTAGACGGCCACGGCATTGACCTCGTCGGGGCTGAGGCCCGCGCCGGTGCGGTGGTCCTCGGACCAGGCCGGCATGACGCCGAAGCGCGAGTTCATCACCGTCTCGGTCACGCTGTCCTCGTCGCCGCCGTACAGCCAGATGGCATCGGTCAGGTTTGGGGCGCCGACGAAGGGGTCGCCCCTGCCCTCGGCCCCGTGGCAGGAGGAACAGTTCATCTCGAAGACTGCGGCCCCCGCGTCGGCCAGCGCCGCGTCGGTTTCGTTGCCCGACAACGACAGGACGTATTGGACCACCTGGTCCACCTCTTCAGGGGGAAGGATGTCGCCGAAGGCGGGCATCTGAGACCAGCGTGCATCGGGCGATTGCTCGTTGCGGATGCCGTGGGCGACGGTGAAGGCGATCTCGTCCACCGCACCGCCCCAGAGCCAGGCATCGTCGCGCAGGTTGGGATAGCCGTTTGCCGGGGCCACGCCATTGGCGCCCGACCCGTGACACTGGGAACAATTGGCGGCGAAGACCGCCCGGCCACCGTTGACCGCGTAGCTATAGACATCGCTGTCGCGGTTGTCGACAAGCGTGGCAAGGTCCGCATCGGCCAGTTCCGTGCGCAGCGCGGCGTTCTGTTCGTTCACCGCCGCGATGTCCTCGGCCACGTTGGCGCGGGTCGAGTACCCCAGCAGACCGGCGGTCGAACTCTTGATGCCGGGCCAGGCCGGATAGGCGATGGAATAGCCGATCGCCCAAACGATCGTGGCGTAGAAGACCCAGACCCACCACCGCGGTAGCGGATTGTTCAATTCCTCGATGCCATCCCACTCGTGACCGGTGGTCTCGACACCATCATATTTTTGCTTTTCACTCATTTCTGACCCTCCGGGTCGGTGGTTGCGTCCTGCGACCGGTCGCCATCGTCCTCCGCGGGGGCGTCCTCGTGGCGGAAAATGGTATTGGCCGCGTCCTCGTGCACCCGGCGCGACCCGGGCCGGAAGGCCCAGACCCAGGTCCCGAGGAAGAAGATGAACAGCGCCAGAAGCATCCAGCTGTCTGCGAATTGGCGAAGCAGGGAATAGGTTTCCATCGGTCTCTCCTCAGCGCGGCATCGCGGCTTCTTCGGGCGTGAAGGTCGAGAAATCGACCAGCGTGCCGAGCATCTGCAGATAGGCCACAAGGGCGTCCATCTCGGTCACGGCCTCCTGCCCATCATAATTGCGCGCCACGATGGTGTTGCGCGGTTCGCGGTCGTCGTCGGGATTGTCGTCTGTGATGTAGCGCGCCACCAGCCCGTCATAGCCCTCCGAGGCGGGGTCGAGCTGGGCGTGAAAGTCCGCCTCCACATTCTCGATCATCTCGTCGGTGTAGGGCACGCCCACCATGGCCTGCGCGCGCAGCAGGTCGTCCATGTGCTCGGGCGTGATCTCCGCCTCCATGAGGTAGGCGTAGGGCGGCATCACGGATTCCGGCACCACGGCCTGCGGGTCCATCAGGTGATCGACGTGCCAGGCATCCGAATAGCGCCCGCCGACGCGGGCCAGGTCCGGCCCCGTCCGCTTGGAGCCCCACTGGAACGGGTGGTCATACATCGACTCGGCCGCCAGCGAGTAGTGCCCGTAGCGCTCGACCTCGTCGCGCATGGGGCGGATCATCTGGCTGTGGCAAACATAACAGCCCTCACGGACGTAGATTTCCCGGCCCGCCAGTTCCAGCGGGGTGTAGGGACGCACGCCCTCCACTTCCTCGATCGTGTTCTCGAGGTAGAACAGCGGCGCGATCTGGACGATACCGCCGACGGTCACCACCAGGAAACTGCAGACCAGCAGCAGCGTGGCGTGTTTCTCCAGCACCTTGTGCTTGTCGAGAATGGACATTTCTCGGTCTCCTTATTCGGCGGGGGTGGCGGCGGCTGTGGCAGAGACTTGCTTCTGCCCGCGGACCGTCATCCAAAGGTTGTAGCACATGATCAGCGCACCGGTGAGGTAGAGCACCCCGCCCAGGCCGCGCACCACGTACATCGGGAACTTGGCGCTGACCGTGTCGGCGAAGGAGTTCACCAGGAAGCCCTGCGCGTCGACTTCACGCCACATCAGGCCTTCCATGATGCCCGTGACCCACATCGAGGCCGCGTAGAGCACGATGCCGATGGTGGCGAGCCAGAAGTGCCAGTTGACCAGGGACAGGCTGTAGAGCCGGGCGCGGTTCCACAGGCGCGGCGTCAGGAAGTAGAGCGCGCCGAAGGTGATCATCCCGTTCCAGCCCAGGGCGCCGGAATGGACGTGGCCGATGGTCCAGTCGGTGTAGTGCGACAGCGAGTTGACCGCGCGGATCGACATCATCGGCCCTTCGAATGTCGACATGCCGTAGAAGCCGATCGAGATGACCATCATGCGGATGATCGGGTCGGTGCGGATCTTGTCCCAGGCGCCCGAGAGCGTCATCAGCCCGTTGATCATGCCGCCCCAGGAGGGCATCCAGAGCACGACCGAGAACACCATGCCCAGGGTAGAGGCCCAGTCGGGCAGCGCCGTGTAGTGCAGGTGGTGCGGACCGGCCCAGATGTAGATGAAGATCAGCGCCCAGAAGTGGATGATCGACAGTTTGTAGCTGAACACAGGCCGTTCGGCCTGCTTGGGCACGAAGTAATACATCATGCCAAGGAAGCCTGCGGTCAGGAAGAAGCCCACCGCGTTGTGGCCATACCACCATTGGGTCATGGCGTCCTGCACCCCGGCCATGGCACTGATCGAGCGGGACCCGACCAGCGAGACCGGAATCGCCAGGTTGTTGACCACGTGCAGCATGGCGACTGTCACGATGAAGGACAGGTAGAACCAGTTTGCCACGTAGATGTGGGGTTCGCGGCGCTTGATGATCGTGCCCAGGAAGACACCGAGGTAGGCGACCCAGACGATGGTCAGCCAGAGGTCCACGTACCATTCGGGTTCGGCATATTCACGCGACTGGGTGGCCCCCATCAGGTAGCCGGTCGCGGCCAGAACGATGAACAGCTGATACCCCCAGAAGACGAACCACGCGGCATTGCCGCCCCAGAGCCGGGCGGCACTGGTGCGTTGCACGACATAGAAGGACGACGCGATCAGGGCGTTACCTCCGAAGGCGAAGATCACGGCCGATGTGTGCAGCGGACGCAGGCGACCGAAGTTGCCGTAGCCTTGCAGGAAATCGAAGTTGAGCTGCGGAAAGGCCAGCTGGAAGGCGATGAACGTCCCCACCAGGAACCCTGCGATACCCCAGAAGGCCGTGGCGATGACGCCGGCGCGCACAACCCCGTCCATGTATCCGGACGGCGCCGGTCTCTCGTCCCCCGCGGTTCTCACCGTATAAATGAACAAACCGGCGGCGACGGCCATGACGATCAATGCGTGCACCTGAAAAGCCAGGTCCCTCGCAAAGTTCGCCGCCACTGCGGCCATCAGGGCAGTAATGCCCAGGACCGCGATCTTGATCCAATCCCACATGACGTGCGTTCCCTTCGTTGGCCCGGGCGCGACAGATCGGAAACGTCCGGGCAGATACTTATGCTTCCGGGGTGTCCCATTTCGAGAGAGCCAGAGCCTTGATCCATGTCAAGTAAATCCGGGCGCTGGGTTGTTAGAGATGAAAGCGTTCAATGCTCACGACCGCCCGATGGATCGGCGTGCCAGACCCGAGGATCCGCCATGGCCTACAAGACTATTTCCCTGATCGTGACTGATTCAGTCGCCGATGCGCCCGCCCTGACCGCCGCTGCCGAAATCGCCGTGCGCGAGCGGGCTCATCTGGATGTCCATGCGCTGGGGATCGACCCCGCCCACTACGAGGCCATGCCGGTGGGCACCGCTGCCGTGGTGCTGGACCCCGGCACGGACGAGGCGCGCCAGAGCGCCGATGATCTTGTCGCATGGGCCGAGGGTGTGCTTGCCACCTATGACCTGTCCGCTGTGGTGGCCCCGGCCGTGGTGACGACGATGGGCCTCGACGGCACCGTAGCGCGCTTGGCCCGCTACGCCGACCTTGTCGTGGCGGCCCAGCCCTACGGCGAGGGGGCGAGCCAGCTTCAGGTCCTGACGCTGGAGGCCGCGCTCTTCGGTACGGGGGCGCCGGTCATGGTCGTGCCGCGGGCCGCCTGCGATTTCACAGAGCCCCTGGACCGAGCCATGATCGCCTGGGACGAAAGTGACGAATGCCTGGAGGCCGTGCGCAAGGCGCTGCCGGTGCTGCGCGAGGCCGACCACACCGATATCGTCATGGTCGATCCACCCAGCCATTCGCCCGAACGTTCGGACCCCGGTGGTGTGCTTTGCCTGATGCTGGCCCGGCAGGGGGTGAAATCCGAGGTTTCGATCCTTGCCAAGACGCTGCCGCGGGTCTCGGGGGTGCTGAACCGCTTCGTGACCGAGCACGGCACCGAGATGATCATAATGGGGGCCTATGGCCATTCGCGCATGCGCGAGGCCGTTCTGGGCGGCCCCACCCGCGAAATGCTGGAAACGGCCACCGTGCCGATTCTGATGGCCCATTGATCACGATGACGGATACCGCCGCGGCACTTCGTTCTCGGTCCGCCCGGTCAGGCGATCAGGCCGCCGTCCATGTCGTCGCCGGTCTCCTCCATCAGGGCGGGCATGTCGGGCACGATGATGCGACGCTTGCCGTCCAGCTCGATGACCCCCTCGCGCTTGAGCGCGGAAATCTGGCGGCTGACGGTTTCCAGCGTCAGCCCGAGGTAGTCCGCCATCGCTTCGCGGGTCAGCGGCAGGTCGATGACCACCGAGTCGCCCTGGGCGGCAAATTCCATGCTTTTCTCGCGCCGCGCGATGATCGTCAGCAGGCTCGCGATCTTCTCCCGCGCGGTCTTGCGGCCAAGGATCAGCATCCATTCGCGCGCCGCGTCCAGATCGTCGAGCGTCATTTCCAGAAGCCGTTCCGAAAGATGCGGCGTTTCTGCAAGCTGTTTCTCGAAGGGCCTGCGCCGGAAACAGCACAGCGTGATCTCGGACACCGCCGTGACGTCGTATGGCACCGATGTGCGTCCGGGGCGGCCGACGAAATCGGAAGGCAGCATCAGCCCCACCATCTGGGTGCGCCCGTCCTCCATCGTCTGGCTGAGCGAGGCGACACCGCGCACGACCGATCCGACGAAGGTCAACTCGTCGCCACCCCAGGCAATCGTCTGGCCGGGGGCATAGATGCGGTAATACTTGATCTGGTCCAGCTCCAGCAACTCGTCGTCGGTACAACTGGAACAGACCGCCCGGTGACGGATCGGGCAATCGGCGCAACGGGTATCCGTTGTCGACAGCGAAATAGACACAGCTTTGGTTCCCGTTCGCATGGAGAGCGGGTCAAGCGTAACGCGAACGAATAGGAATTAGCAATGTCATCCATCGACAGACTGAGGCGTTTGGGCCTCTTTGACGCGAGGGCACCTCGCTACACCAGCTACCCGCCCGCCAACCATTTTGACGATAATGTCGGCCCCGCCACCGTGGCAGGATGGTTGCAGGCCGTCCCCTCGGGGGCGCGCGTCTCGCTTTACCTGCATATTCCCTATTGCCGGCGCCTGTGCTGGTTCTGCGCCTGCCGGACCCAGGGCACCAGCACCGACCGTCCGCTGATCCCCTATCTCGACCAATTGCGTGCCGAGATGGCGATCATTGACGCGAACCTGCCGCAGGACGTGGTGCTCAGCCAGGTGCACCTGGGCGGCGGCACGCCGACGCTTCTGCCGCCCAACATGATTCGCGATCTTGGCCGTGACATCGGCGGTTTTCGGCCCTGGGCCGAAGACTGCCAGTTCTCGGTCGAGATCGACCCGACCGAGGTGGACCAGCCGCGGATCGAGGCCCTCAAGGACATCGGTATGACCCGGGCCTCGATCGGTGTGCAGGACTTCGATCCGGTCGTGCAGGAGTGCATCGGCCGCCAGCAGAGCTTCGAGCAGACCCTGGACGTCGTCGATATGCTGCGCGCCGCCGGGGTTCACAGCCTGAACATGGATATTCTTTATGGCCTGCCGCATCAGGACAAGGGGCGCATGGCCGACAGCGTGCAGAAGGTGCTTTCCCTGGCCCCGGACCGGGTGGCACTCTATGGCTATGCTCATGTGCCGTGGATGGCCAAGCGCCAGGCCCTGATCCGTGCCGACGCCCTCCCGGACGCCGAGGAACGCCTGGCGCTTTTCGATACCGCGCGGCGGCTCTTCGTCTGGGACGGCTATCGCGAGATCGGCATCGACCACTATGCCCGCGAGGGCGACACCCTCGCCGAGGCCGATCGCACCGGTACATTGCGGCGCAATTTCCAGGGCTATACGGACGACAATTCGGACCTGCTGATCGGGATGGGGGCTTCGGCCATTTCGCGCTATCCGCAGGGATTCGCGCAGAATCATTCGACCTCCTCGACCTATGCCGGGGCCGTTGCCGAGGGCCGTCTTGCCACGGTGCGTGGCCATGCCATGACCGCCGAGGATCAGCTCAGGTCGGACATGATCGAAATGCTGATGTGTGGATTCGAGCTGGACCTCGACGCGCTGTCGCAGCGCCATGGCCTGTCCGTCACGGCCCTGCGCGACCGCGTCCGCCATATTCCACATGATTTTCCCGACCATGTCGAAGTGCACGGCAACCGCATCCGCCTGACCGAGAACGCCCGCCTCGTCGCGCGGCTGGTGGCGGCCGAGCTGGACGCCTACGCCATGCCGGAGGGGCGCCACTCGCGGGCGCTCTGACATCCTGCGACTTGCCCTCGCCGCCGTCCCGTGCAACCTGACCCCCAGTCAACGAAGGGGGACAACATGCAAACGGGGGTCGTCAGCCTGGTTCTGGCTTATGTGCTCAGCCAGTTCTACCGCGCCTTTCTCGCGGTGCTGGCTCCGGCACTGAAGGCCGACCTCGGCGCGACGCCAGCGGACCTGTCCTATGCCTCAGGCATGTGGTTCGTGGTCTTCGCCGCCATGCAGATACCTGTCGGCGCGGCCCTCGACCGGATCGGCCCGCGGCGCACTGCGGCGGTGCTCTTTGCGCTGGGTGGCGCCGGCGGGGCGCTGGTCTGTGCGCTGGCGCAATCGCCGCTGCACATCGTCTTTGGCATGGTCCTTTTGGGCGTGGGCTGTTCGCCGGTGCTCATGGCCTCCTATTTCATCTTCGCGCGGGTCTATTCGCCGGCCGTTTTCGGAACGCTGGCGGGTGTGGTCCTTGGTGTCGGCTCGTTGGGCAACGTCGCCAGTTCCGTGCCTCTGGCCTGGGCGGCCGAGGCGATTGGTTGGCGCGGGACGCTTTTCGGGCTTGCGGCGATCAGTCTTGCCATCGCGGCGCTGATCGCGGCCTTCGTCACGGACCCGCCGAAGGCCGAGGCGGAAAAGCGCGGCTCGGTGCTCGATATCCTTAAAATCCCTGCCCTGTGGTTGATCCTGCCGCTGATGTTCGTGAACTACGCGCCCTCGGCCGGGACCCGTGGACTCTGGGTTGGGCCCTACATGGCCGATGTCTTTGGCGCGGATGCCGCGCGGATCGGGCTGGTGTCGCTCGTCATGGGGCTGGCCATGATCGCGGGAAATTTCGCTTACGGCCCGCTCGATCGCTGGCTTGGCACCCGCAAATGGGGCATTTTCGGGGGCAACCTGCTGGGTGCTGCGGCCTGTTTCGCGCTGGCGGGCCTGACCACCGGCAACATCTGGACCGTGACGGTCCTGCTAGCGCTGGTGGGGTTCTTCGGCGCGTCCTTCCCGCAGATGATTGCTCATGGCCGTGCCTTTTTTCCCGCGCATCTGACCGGGCGCGGGGTGAGCCTGCTGAACCTGTTCGTCATCGCGGGCGTCGGGGCGATGCAGTTCGTCACCGGCCGGGTCCATGCCGCCCGCGCCGCGGTGGCCGAGACCCCGGCCGACCCCTATGCCACTCTGTTTCTGCTCTATGGTGCGCTGCTTCTGGCGGGGGTGGCGATCTATGCCTTCAGCCGCGACCGGACCGACTAGCCCTTTCAATTTCTGCCCTGCAGCGTTATCAGGCAGGCGATTTCAAGTCAGGAGCCAAAGCCAATGGGCTACAAAGTCGCCGTCGTCGGGGCCACGGGCAACGTGGGCCGGGAAATGCTCAACATCCTGGCGGAGCGCCAGTTTCCAGCTGACGAGGTCGTCGCGCTGGCCAGCCGTCGCTCGCTGGGCACCGAGGTCAGCTATGGCGACGAGACGCTCAAGACCCGCGACCTCGACGCCTTCGATTTCACCGGGTTCGACATCGCGCTTTTCGCCATCGGCTCGGACGCGACCAAGACCTATGCGCCCAAGGCCGCAAAGGCGGGCTGCGTGGTGATCGACAACTCCTCGCTCTACCGCTACGACCCGGATGTGCCGCTGGTGGTGCCGGAAGTGAACCCCGAGGCGGTCGAGGGCTACGCCAAGAAGAACATCATCGCCAATCCCAACTGCTCGACCGCGCAGATGGTCGTCGCGCTCAAGCCGCTGCATGACCGCGCAGGGATCAAGCGCGTTGTCGTCAGCACCTACCAGTCGGTCTCCGGCTCGGGCAAGGATGGCATCGACGAATTGTGGGACCAGACCAAGGCCGTCTACAATCCGACGGACGACTACGAACCCAAGGTCTATCCCAAGCAGATCGCCTTCAACGTGATCCCGCATATCGACGTCTTCCTCGACGATGGATCGACCAAGGAAGAATGGAAGATGGTCGCCGAGACGAAGAAAATCGTCGACCCGTCGATCAAGATCACCGCCACCTGCGTGCGCGTGCCGGTCTTCGTCGGCCATGCCGAGGCCATCAACATCGAGACAGAGGACTTCCTCGACGATGACGAGGCCCGCGACATCCTGCGCGAGGCGCCGGGGATCATGGTGATCGACAAGCGCGAGGACGGCGGCTATGTCACGCCCGTGGAATGCGTCGGCGATTTTGCCACCTTCATCAGTCGCATCCGCCAGGACAGCACCATCGACAACGGCCTGAACTTCTGGTGCGTCAGCGACAACCTGCGCAAGGGCGCAGCGCTGAACGCCGTTCAGATCGCCGAGACCCTTGGCGCGCGCTGCCTGAAAAAGGGCTGAGCGTCCCGCTGAGGGCAGCGCTGGTGCGCGGGGCAGGTTGCCACGGTGGCTCTTGGTGCTGTCTATGGTGCTGGAGGCCACCGTTCATACGCCAGCGCAGCCCCTGACCCACCGCAGCGCCTCGAGAAGAGCGCTAGCATCCGCCTCAAGCGCGTTGATATGCTGTCACGTCGGTAAAGGTGTTTGGTTCTCCGGGCCGGATGGGACCTTTGGCGCTGGTCGCGCGCCAAGGGTGGGAAACCCAGGCTATGCTTCTGGGCTGCTATCATGATATTGTCCAAAGCAGCATGATCAGGACGTTGACGGTATGATGGCAACAACGAAAACGGAAAACGGCACCAGGCATACCGATCTGACCTATGGGCACGCGCCCGGCCGTGCGCGGCATCGTCAGCATCCCCGGGGGGCTTTGCCTACCCCGATCTCTATGCCCCGGCCCTGGCCCCTGTGCACGCCCTGCACAACCCCGCCGATCCGCGCGTGGACATCGCGGCCATACGCGCGGTCGCCGCGCGCGGCGGGCGCTGGGTTGACCTGGTCGAGGCCGCCGAGCAGCAGCACGGACGCATCCGCCTTTACTCGGACGAACCCGCGCGCGACGCATATGCACGTATACTGGGGGTCCTGCGAGGGCTTTGATGCGCCCCGCCTTTAACGCCGATATCACCGCGAAATAGGTACCCTCGACACGCCTGCATCCAGATCCGGTCTTGTCGATGACCGCGTGGTGCACATGGATGGACATCGCCTGGGCACAGGGGCTGTTCTTCGTCAGCAGGTGCCGCCATTTCTTGTCTATCCGCCAAAAAGACGGCCCAGCCCAAGCGGGCTGACCGCCGCTGCCAGTTGCCGCGCCGTGGACCACAAGCGGGCCCGTGTGACCGCACCACCGTCGGCGCACCGATTTGTGCGGGCACGGGCCAGCCGGATAGTGGTTGCAAGACCTTCAGGTTCGATCGCGGGGGCCGCAAAGCGATATGGCCAGGCCGCGTTTCGGGCCGCGCAGGTCTACCGCGGGGCCGCTGCCCGGCGCAGCCGGTCGTTGATCGCCCGGCCCAGGCCGGTTTCGGGGATCGGTGCGACGGCGATGCGGTCGGCCCCCATGGCGTTCAGGTCATGCAGACGCGCAAAGAGCGTCGCCGCCGCCTCGACCATATCGCCGCCGGCCGAAAGCGTCAGGTCGCCGGTCACCGTGCCGAACCCCAGCATGATCTCGCCCGGGCGGGATTCGGTCGCGTTCAGCCGCATGGTGCCGCGGGGGGCGTAGTGCGAGGCCAGTTGCCCCGGCGAGATCGGCTGGCCTGCCTCGCCGCCCACGGGCAGGGGGGCGCCCAAGGCAGCCTCCAGCGCCTCGGCCGGGATGCCGCCCGCGCGCAGCAGCACCGGATCGGGCAGAAAGCCGACGATGGTGCTTTCGACCCCCACCGCGCAGGGTCCGCCCTCCACCACGGCGGCGATCTGGCCCGCCAGACCGTCAAGCACATGCGCGGCGGTCGTGGGGCTGACCTGCCCCGAGGGGTTGGCCGATGGCGCGGCCAGCGGCCCGGTCCGGC
>NZ_JBKOTX010000147.1:0-15104 GCF_047086965.1 Roseovarius halophilus (ex Wu et al. 2025)
GCCCCGTGGCCGAGGCCCAGATGCGCCAGAAGGTCGCGCGCGCGGCCGCCCGGGATCAGCCACAGCGACGCGATGTTCTCGCGCAGCGGCGCCAGCGCGCCGCGCAGCGCCGATTGCGCCACCAATGTCAGTACCAGCCCCGTCACGATGGCGCGCAAGTTGCCCGTGGCTGACAAGACCAGCAGGCGGCTGGCGCATCCCCGCGCAAGGATCATCCCGCAACCGAAGAGCAGCCCGCCGACGATGGCCCCAGACAGGCTGCCCGGTGATGCCAGTTGCCGTGATTGCGAAACGTCAAGCCAGCCCGCCACAATCGCCCCCTGCACCGCCAGAACGGCCGAACAGAACGCGATGAGCCAGATGGACAGGCGCGCGCCGATCACGCCTTGCGACACCTCCACCGAGGCTGCCCGCAGGCAGAACCGTGAATGCTGCGCCGCCGCGCCGAATATCAGCCCGACAAGCGCGCCCGCCATCATCAGCACGGCGCCGTCGCCGTAGCGGTCCAGAAGAATCTCGATCATCGCCCTCACCTTTCGTGCGGCACGCTAGCCATGCCGGCCCACGGCCGCCTTGACATGCCTCAAGAAACAGGGCGGACGAGCGTTTATTGCAGGGCGTCCTGCACGATACCTTCAAGCAGGGCCTGCACTTCCTGCATCGACCCCTCGGGCATGTCGCGGTGCCCGATACGCACCTCGCCATCCTTGTCGGTGACGAAGATGCCGTACGGACAATGCGCGATGTTCATCGGGTCGGCTTCCATCACCGAGCGCGAGACCTGCGCCGAACAGAAAAGGAAGATGTCGGCCGCGTCGTAAATCTCCACATCGCTGCCCACATCCGCCGCGGTGCGGTTGAGCATCTCGCCCACGTGGCTCGTGTAATCGATCACCAGTCCACGCCCTATGATCGCGTTCTCGACGGCGAACGTGGCGTCGTCGAACGACCCGTCAAAGACATGCGTGCTCGCCTCCTGCGCGGGCGCGGCCGTCGCCGCGAATGCCGCCGTCACCACTGAAATCAGGATCTTCTTCATTGCAAAGCCTCCTCTTGCATCGGGTTACCGGGAAAATGCGCGGCGCGGGGGCCCGCCGGGCGCCCGCGCCGGGACGGGCTCAGCCGAACATGTCCGACGTGATCCCGCTGTACCAGCCCTCCGATTCCTCGTAGGTCGCCTTGCGGGTGGCCGCGTCCTCCCCGGTCTGGGAAATGAAACCGTCAACCTTGGCGATCTTTTCCTCGGTCGCCTCGTAGGTCGCGCCGACCTTGACCCCGTCGTCGGTGTCGATGAGCGACCAGCACGTATTCGAGAACTTGGGCGGAAACACCCGCGAGCCGGTCAACGCCCCGCGCACGGCCATGGCGCAGACCTTGGCCTGGCTGTTCGCGGCGAAGCCCGATTTCGGCATGTCGCCCTGCGCCGCCGCATCGCCCAGCACGTGCACATCCGCATCGGCCTTGCTGCTCAGGTCCTCGGCGTTGACCGGCACCCAGCGGCCGTCCGTCACGCCCGCGATCCCGGCGATGCGCCCTGCCTTCTGCGCGGGGATGACGTTGCACACGTCAACCTTCTCGACGATGCCGTCGATGTCCATGGTCATCTCTGCGGGGTTCACGCTGGTGTTGCCGCCCCCGAAATCCGGCCCGATCCGCTCGATCATGCCGCTATAATGGTTGCGCCAGCCTTCCTCGAACAACGCCTGCTTGGAAAATTTCCGCTTGGGGTCGGCCACCAGTATCTTGGCCGTCGGGTTCATCTCGCTCAGGGCGTGTGCCACCATCGAGACGCGTTCGTAAGGCCCGGGCGGGCAGCGGTACGGGTTCGGCGGCGCCACCATGGCAAATGTACCCCCTGCGGGCATGGCCATGACCTGCGCCTTCAGCAGTTCCGACTGCGAGCCCGCCTTGTAGGCATGGGGCATCGCGTTCTGCGCCGACAGGTCCCAGCCGGGCACGGACTCTTCCACGAAGTCGATACCCGGGCTCAGGATCAGCTTGTCATAGCCCAGCATGTTGCCACCGGCCAGCCTGACGGTCTTGGCGTCCCGGTCCACGTCCACCGCCCAGTCATGCACGACGTTGATGCCGTATTTCGCGGCCAGCGTGCCATAGGTATGGCCGATATCCTCGATGTCCTTGAAGCCGCCGATATAGAGATTGGAGAAAAAGCAGGTGTAATAGGAGCGCGACGGCTCCACCAACGTCACGTCGATGGCGCCGTCGCTGTCCTTGGCGATATAGCGCGCGGCGGTGGCCCCGCCGGCCCCGCCGCCAACCACGACGACGCGCGGCCGCCCCGCGCCCTGCGCCATGACATGCGGCGCGGAAATGGTGGCCGCCGCCGCGGCGCCTGTTCCGATAAAGGCCCGTCTGTTGAGTTTCATGTGATCTCCTCCCCTTGTGCCCCGGTCATTCGAGGTCTTTGAAATAGGCCGCGAGCGCCGCGATCTCCTCGTTCGACAGGCGCCCCGCCATCATCTGCATGACCGGATGCGGCCGCAGCTTTTCCTTGTAGGCGTGCATGGCCACGACGAAATCCTCCTCGGGCCAGCGGGTGATCGACGGGATCCCGTCGGCGCTGCCGTCCTGCCGATGGCAGGTCAGGCACTCGGTGGCGAGGTACTCGCCGTAGTCCGGGTCGCCCTCCAGCGCCAGTATCTCGGGCGAAACGTCATGATCGGTGGCGCGCGCCGTCGGCGCGGCCTCGGGGATGTTGGCGGGATCGTCCGAAAAGGTCCGAAGGTAGGCCAGCAGGTCGGCGCGCTCCTGCGCGTCCGCAAGACCCTGGAAACTCATGCGCGTCCGCGAAACCAGCGCGGCCGGGTTCTCGATGTAGGCGTCAAGGGTTTCCAAGGTCCAGACCAGACCGTCGACGCCGGCCCGCTCCATTGACGCGGAATAGGGGAAATCCGGGTGCGTGGCGGCCTTACGGCCGAAGATGCCGTTCAGATGCGGGCCGATCCCGTCCTCGGCGCCCTTGCCGACCTCGTGGCACCCGCTGCACAACCCGAAGATCTCCGCGCCGGCCTCGGCATCGCCGATCAGCTCGGCCCGGGCCGTTCCCGCCGCGACCGTCGCGGCGAGAACCAGTGTTGCCGTCAGCCCGGCTGACACGACCTCACCCGTCGAAGGTCGAGAGATAGGCGGCGATCGCCTTGCCATCTTCTTCGTTCCTGAGACCGGCATAGCCCATCTTGGTTCCCTTGATGTAGCCGCGCGGGTCTTCGAGGAACGCAATAAGCGTCTCATCGGTCCAGACAAGCCCTTCCTCCGCCTTGGCCATCAGGCCCTTTGAATAGCGGAACCCGTCAACCGTACCAGCCTCGCGGCCCATCACGCCGTTCAGGTGCGGGCCGACACGATTCTTGGCGCCGTCCCCTACCATATGACACGCCTTGCATTGGCGATAGGCTTTTTCACCGGCCGCCACAAGTTCGGGATCGGGCGCCGATACCTCGGCGGCCGCCTCGGTCGTTTCCGGCGCGTCGTCGGCGGGCTCGGCCGCGGCCTCTTCCGCGTCGTTCTCGTCCTCGGGCGTCACGTCCAGCACGCTGGCGCGCATCGTGATCTCGACCTCGTCCTTGCAGTTCTCCATGCAAGGCTCTTCCTGCCAGAAATGCGCCTCGACCTGCTCGCGATCATCCACGATGAAGCCGTCGGCGTTGGGCATCTCGACATCCGTGAAGTTCTCGTCGCTCAGAACGAAATCATCCTCCACGATGTAGTTGGAATACAGGATGTAGGCCGTGATCGCGTACACCTCGTCGGGGCCGAGGCTCTGCGCGTTACCGTAGGGCATCGACCGATGCACGTAATCCCACACCGTCGACAGGTAAGGCCAGTAGGATCCGACGGTCTTGACCGGGTCCTCGTCCGCCAGCGTATCCTCGCCCCCTGCCAGGGAGGGCCAGTTGCCGACGCCCTCGGCGAAATCGCCGTGGCACACCGCGCAGTTGTCGACGAACAGCTGCTCGCCGGTCCAGACATCGCCGGACCCTTCCGGCAACCCGCTGCCGTCGGGGCTGACATCGACGTCCCACGCCGCGATCTCCTCGGGCAGCGCCGCGCGTCCGAGGCCCAACTGCTCGGCAAGGGCGGGCGCGGCCATGACGCTCAGCGCGCCGACAAGGGCCGTTGATTTAAGAAACTTCGACATTTTCAGCCTCCCCATCCGGGTTCACCCACCATGTCTGGATACAGTTGTTGTGATAGATCGAATTCTCGCCACGCACGTCGCGCAGTTCTTCCTTGGTCGGCTGGACATAGCCTGTTTCGTCCATGGCCCGGCTCTGCAACAGCATCTCCCCGCCGTCCCACTCGGTATCGAGGTAGAACCGCGTCAGCGCCTTCGTCTCGCCCGGCTTGGCAAGGCGCGCGGTCTCCCACGTCTTGCCGCCGTCCTTGGACACGTCAACGCGGGTGATGGCGCCGCGGCCCGACCATGCCAGCCCGGCGATGACCAGCGGCCCCGGGCCATGCCCGATGGGCGATTGCGGGCTGGGCGACGTGACGACGGACTTGGCGTCCATTTCCCATGTCCACTTGCGGCTCGTGCCGTCGGCCAGCGTGTCGGTGTATTTCGACGTCTCCTCGCGGCTTTCGACGGGGCCGTCCGTCACCTCGACGCGGCGCAGCCACTTGACCCACATGTTGCCTTCCCAGCCGGGCACGACAAGCCGCACAGGATAGCCGTGTTCCTTGCGCAGCGCCTCGCCATTGGCCTTGAAGGCTACCAGAACATCGTCCAGCGCCTTGTCCATCGGGATCGACCGCCCGTTCGAGGACGCGTCGGCGCCCTCCACGTAAATCCACTTGTCTGCCAGGTCGCCCGCCGCGTCCAGCCCGGCTTCTTCCAGCAGGGTGCGCAGCAACACGCCGGAATACTCCATGTTGTGGATCATGCCGTGCGTGAACTGCGCGCCGTTGAGCTGCGCGCCGGCCCATTCCATGCCGGTATTGGCCGCGCATTCGCAGAAATACACGTGATTTTCGCGCGGGAACCGCTCAAGGTCCGCGTAGGAAAAGATCAACGGCTTGTCGACGAGCCCGTTGATCATCAGCCGGTAATCCTCCTTCTTCAGCTCGATGGCGCCCGAATGGTGACGCTCGAAGGCGCAGCCCTGCGGCGTGATCGTGCCGTCCAGCGCGTGGATCGGCGTGAAGTTGATCGAACTGATCGTGTCGGCTGTCAGCCACTCCACGTTGCGCCGCACCACGTCATCCTCGAACCGGATCGGCAGGCCGTAGGGCGTGGCGTCCACCCCATCGCCCAGGGTCTGCGCCCAGGGCTGGGTCTCGGTGATCAACGGGTCGGGCGACGCCGCTTTCGCCGCGCCGGCGGTGACGGCCCCGGCGGCGGCCGCCGCGCTGCCCCCAAGGAAGGCGCGGCGCGATGTGGGTTTCCCCTTGAAACTCTCTGACATCTTCGAGGTCTCCTTGCTCAGGTCGGTCTCATGCGCCAACCACGTTGACGCTGTTGTTCGGGTCTATGGTGACAGTCCCCTGCTTGCGGATGTAACTTTCGACCACATCCCAGATCTGCGGGCCTTCGGTGCCCTCGTTCACGCTGGCCCAGCCGGCCACCACGTAGTTCCGGGCCGGGTCGATCGGCTCACCCGTCTTCAGCAGGGTCATGTCCGATATCCGCTCACCCTGCGGCTTGCGGACGTCGATGCGGTAGCCCATGCCGCCGATCCGCACCATGTCGCCACCCTGCTGGTAGAACGGATCGGGGTTGAAAATGTTGTCGGCCACGTCCTCGAGAATGACCTTGAGGAACTCGCCGGTCATCTCGCTCCGGTAGGCCTCGCCATAGGTCATCGAGGTCACGTTCCAGATATCCTCGCGGGTGATGTCCTGGCCGGGGATCATGCTGGGGCCCCAGCGGACACCGGGCGACATCGCGATTTCCGCGTCCCGCTCCGCCAGCAGCGCATCGCAGATCAGGTCGTCCCACGACCCGTTGAAATTGCCGCGGCGGTACAACAGGCTGTCGGTCTGGCCAACGACCTCGGTCAGCTTGTCCAGGTAGGGCGCGCGCTGCTCGTCGATCAGCGCCGCGACATCCTTGTCCGGCGTGATCACGTCGCTGAAGACGGGGATCAGCTTGTGGCGGAAGCCCATCATCCGCCCGTTGCGCACGTCGAGGTCCACGCGGCTGACGAACTTGCCGTTCGATCCGCTGGCCACGATGATCGTGTCGTTCACCTGCACCGGTTCGGGCAGGGCATCGTGGGTGTGGCCGGACAGGATCACGTCGATCCCCGTGACCACGTCGGCCATCTTCTTGTCCACGTCGAAACCGTTATGGCTAAGGCAGACCACGAGTTCGGCACCCTTGGCACGGACCTCGTCCACCATCGCCTGCATGTTCTCGTCGCGGATGCCGAACGAATAATCCGGGAACATCCAGCCCGGGTTGGCGATCGGCATGTAGGGGAAGGCCTGCCCGATCACGGCGATCTTGGTGCCGCCGCGTTCGAAGAACTTGTAGGGCGCGAATTCGGCGGCGGGTTCGTCCCACATCGCGTCGAAGATGTTCTGCCCGAGCGAGGCGAAGGGCAGCTCTCCGACCAGCTCGCGCATCCGCTCCTGGCCCAGCGTGAATTCCCAGTGGAAGGTCATCGCGTCGGGCTTGAGCGCATTCATCACGTTGACCATATCCTGCCCCTCGGTGTGGTAGCAGGTGTAGGAGCCGTGCCACGTGTCCCCGCCGTCAAGCAGCAACGCGTCGGGCCGTTCGGCGCGGATCGAGTTGATCACCGTCGCGACCCGGTCAAGCCCGCCGACCTTGCCATAGGTGCGCGCCAGCGCCGTGAAATCATCGTAGGTCAGAGCGTAATGGCTGGGGCTGCCATCCTCGATGCCATAAAGCTTGCGGAACTCGGCGCCGGTGACGTGCGGCACCGCGCCCCGGTTGACGCCCACCCCGATATTCACCTCCGGTTCGCGGAAATAGATCGGCTTGAGCTGCGCATGGATGTCGGTGATGTGGATCAGGCTGACATTGCCGAAACTGTCGAAGTTCAGCAGATCGTCCTGCGTCAGGGCCTGCTGCGCGGCCAGCCGGCCCCACTGGCCATAGCTCGACGCGCCCAGAATGGCCGAAGCCGCCATGCTTGTCTGAAGAAAATCGCGACGCGAGATCATGTGGTAGCCTCTCCTCACCGCCAATACATGCGGATTTTTGAATATTTTTGTGTAAGAAAAGCCCCGCCGCGCGGCGCACGGCGGGGCCTTCCGCGTCTAGTTACGGACGGACGGCCCTTCGACCGACAGACCGTTGCCGCGGCTGGCCACGTAAAGCTCCAGCGCGACGAACTCTTCGCTGCCCGGCTTGTAGGTCTCGGCGCGGGTATCGCGCACGCAGCCCTTGAAGCGCGAATGAACCGTGTTCAGCTTCGCGTTCTTCAACCGGTAGACCGGGAAACCGTTGATCTGGCCCTGGCTCAGGTGGTCGGCGCGGATCATGTTGCCGTAATTGTCCTCGTGGCAATTCGCGCAGCTCAACTCCAGCTGACCGGTCCGCGTGTAGTAGAGCTCCTTGCCCTTCTCCCACATGTCGCTGGCGGGCCCGTCGATGGTCACGTCAACCGGCATGCCACGCGACTGCATGGCGATCACGGCCTCGATGTTGGCCATCTCGGTACCGGCGTACTTGTAAGGCTCGGCGCCCATGTTGTTCTCGCGGCAGTCGTTGACCTGCATGGCAACCGTCTGCACTTCGCCGGCCTCCTCGTCCCACTTGGGATAGGTGGCGCGTACTCCCGGCATGCTTTCCTCGGGGGTGCCATGGCAGCTGGCACACGATTTGCCCTCGGACCCGGCGACTTCGTTCCACTGCGCACGGCCCTCGTCGGCAAAGATCATGCCCGAGTTGTCGAAATCGTCCATCTGCAGCGCTTGCGTCTCGTCCGAGCGGAAATGCCAGCCCGACATGATCGTGTCGACATAAGTATCCGACATGTGCTCGGGCGCGGGCGCTTTCGTGGTCATCTCGATCTCGCCGTTGACGACCAGCGTGTCGTCATCCGGATCAGCGGCCACCAGTCCCGGCGCGGCCACGCTCATGGCCAGCAGGGCTGTCAAGGCTTTGATTCTCATTATGGCTTCATCCTCCCTTTGACGGCCCTGCCGCGCCATGCGGCGGACAGGGCCATTCGTGTTCCGGCCGTTCAGGCCACTTCGATCTTCTTCGAGGTCTCGTAGACCGACCCGTCGTCGTCATCCCAGATGAACGCGAACTCGCCGGATTCGGGAACCTTCGCGTCGAACTCGAAGTAGGGATTGGTCGAGATCGCCGGCTCCAGCGTGACGTCGATCACGTTCTCACCGTTGAAGTTCACACGGAAGCGGTTGATGATCGACCGCGGAATGATGTTGCCATCATCGTCCTTGCGCTGACCCGATTCCATCTTGTGGCTGATCAGGGTCTTGATCGTGATAACGTCACCGGCCGAGGCCGACCGGGGCACTTTCACGCGGGGGCGTACACCTTTTGCCATTGTCCTGTTCTCCTTTCGCTCAGCCGCCGCAGCCGCCGATGGTGACCTTGACCGACTTCGATGTCTTGGCAAAGCTTCCATCGCTCATCTTCGCGACGGCGACCACGTCCTGCGTGCCGGCCAGCCGGATACGGGTCTTTGCGCGCTGCGATCCGGCCATCGGGCCGAAATGGAATGTCGCCACCGGCGGGGTCGGGTTGCCGGCAGCCAATACCATGATCGCCTCGGCACCCTCGGCACCGACCTCGATCGGCACGGTATTGCCGTTCTCGGCGATCTCGGGCGCGTCCAGCATGACACCCCCTTCGGCCACGTCGGCACCGCCGGTGAACTCGGCGATCAGGTCCTCGGTGGCAGAGGCGTTGGCCCGGAACGGCAACACCGTCACCACCGCGGCCGCGGCGCCCATCGCCAGCGTTTCACGTCTTGTGAAGTCCATTGTCATCTCCTCAAACATTCAAGCGACAGGCGTCACTCTTCCTTTTGTGTCATCAGGAAGGCCACCACGTCCTCGACCTGCTGCGCCGTCAGCAACGGCGGCAGCGGCTCCTCGGCGGCTGTGCCCGTGTAGGCATCGCCGGGACGGATGAACCCCTCCACTTTGTAGTAGGCGGGCATCATCGTGCCGGGAAACATGTTCTTGGCATTCGTGACGATCCCGCGCAGATCGGCCTCGGACCAGCGATCACCGGCGCCATCGAGACTCGGGCCGATCTCGCCATGGAACGGCGCGTCCTTGAGCGCCGACACCTCGTGGCACGATATGCAGTTCCCGATGGATTTGGTTTTCATGACAACTGCGCCATTTTCCGGATCCCCCGGCTTGCCGGTAAGCGACTGCTCGACCGACCCGTAATCACCGAAGCTCACGTCTTGCGGCGCCACCTCGCCTGCCCCGGCGGTCACTGCCGTCGTGGCAAGGGCGATCATTGTCGTGATTGCTGTTTTCATGCGTCCTCCCGTACACATTCAAATTTTTGTATATCGTAGGACACAAAACCGTGACGGCGCAAGGATAAATTCGGAAAGGCGAATTCGTGACGCCATGATGCGGGGATCACTCATCTTTTCCCCCCTCTGCCGCCCGTTCACGGATGCGCCGGGCGTGATACCTCTGGAAATCCTCGTCAGAATCGAGCGCGTAGCGCTTTTCGTTCACCCATGTCAGCATGTCCAGCGTCGTGGCGGGTTCGAACGCCCCGGGCATCAGCGCCACGGCGGCCTGCGCCGCCGACTGGTCGGCCGGCACGGTCTCGGGAAGGAACAGGATCGAGGGCGTGAACAACAGCCCCCACTTGCGCGCCGCCGCCCGCTCGCTCAGGGCCTCGCCGTCGAAATCGATCACCTCGGTGGTGCCGTGCAGGTTCATCTGCACGACAAAGAAATTCTCCCGCAGGTAGCTGTCGATCTCCGGCTTCGGGAACACCTCCTCGTGCATCTTCCGGCAGTAGATGCAGCCGCGTTGTTCCACGATGATGGCCATGCGCTTGCCCTCGGCGGTCGCCTCGGCAAGGTCCTCCTGCAGGTCCTTGAAGGTGTCGCGCATCCAGTCGGTCTTGTGCAGGCCGTCGTCCCCCATCTCGACGGCCATCGCCGGCAACGCCATCATGCAGGCGGCCAGCAGGGCGAGTATCCGTTTCATGGCAAGTCCTCCCTTTTTCAAATGCTCTGGAACACGGGAAACGCGTCCAGCATCCATTGCGCGATGTAATTCACGCTGTCCGTCGCGATCAGCGCCGCAAACACGATCAGCAGCAGCCCCATCAGTTTCTCGACCTTGGGCAGATGCCGCCGGAACTTCGCCGCGAATCGCAGGAACGGCCCGATGAACAGCGCCGCGATCATGAAGGGCGTGGTCATCGCGAAACCGAAAACCAGCAGCAGGACAAGCCCGCGCATCGCCGTCGCCTCGGTACTGGCCGTGAACACCACCGCCGTCAGCACGCCGCCCACGCAGGGCGTCCAGCCCGCCGCGAAGGCAAAGCCCACGATGTAGCCGCCCAGAACCGACATGTTGCCGCTGTCCCCCGCCTCGAACTGGAACGCGCGGTTGAGGACCCCGATCCGGAGCAGCCCGAGGAAATGCAACCCCATGATCAGCACGACGAAGGCGGCGAACAGCCGGAATTCCGTCTGGTATCCCCTGAACGCCTGGCTCAGCCCGAAGGCCGCCGCGCCCAGCAACACGAAGACCGTGATGATCCCCAACGAGAACATCACCGACGCAAGAAATGCGCGCCGGCGCAGGCCGGGCGCCAACGTGCCCCCGTGGCTTATCTCGGGCATCGAGGCGCCGGCCATGTAACTCAGGTAGAACGGCACGATGGGCAGCACGCACGGCGAGAAGAAAACGACAAGCCCGCCCACGAATGCACTGAGCAATGAGACGTCCATCATGCCGCTCCTTTCGCAATGCTTGATCAAAACTCACATTCAAACTATTTTATATGTAATTATATCGTCAACCGGAAGCCTCGATGCCCCTTCTTCGCCGTCTCTGTGCCGCCTTTCTCGTTTCCGTCCTGTGGATCCTGCCCGCCACGGGCGGCGAGCTCGTGATGATCCAGCGCGACGGCTGTCACTGGTGCGAACGCTGGAACGAGGAAATCGGCCACGTCTATCCGAAGACAGCCGAAAGCCGGCGCGCGCCCTTGCGCCGCGTGAACATCGAGGACCTGCCGGACGACATCAGCTTCGAAACCCGGCCCGTCTACACGCCCACCTTCGTCCTTGTCGACGGCGGCGAGGAGCTGGACCGGATCGAGGGCTACCCGGGGGCGGATTTCTTCTGGCCGATGCTCGAACGCATGCTCGACGCGCACCCGGACGCGACGGTGCCGCGCCCCGCGGAGCCGGATTCGTGAGCGTCCGGCGGCACTTGGCAACCGGGGACGGCTGAGCACATGCCGCGCGACGCCAAGCCCTCCTCCCTGCCCGTCCTGCGGGCCGACATGCCCGAGGCCGAGATGAGCGCCATCGCCCGGAACGCTTGCGACGCGTCGAACCTGCTCAAGGCGATCAGCCACGAGGGGCGCCTGATGATCCTGTGTCACCTCGCCACAGGCGAGAAAACGGTGACCGAGCTGGAAGACCTGCTCTCGGCCCGGCAGGCGGCCGTCTCCCAGCAGCTTTCACGCCTGCGCACCGAAGGGCTCGTCGCGCCGCGACGCGACGGCAAGGCGATCTACTATCGTTTGACAGACGAACGCGCCATCCGGATACTGGAAGTGGTGTACGATCTCTTCTGCGGGGGTCACGAACACGCCTGACAACGGGAGGAGAAGACATGTTGGGAGGCATGTCGGAATCGCTGCTCGTCGCGCTGATCGGTTTCGGCGGCGGGGTGCTTCTGGGTCTCGCGGCCCGGCTGGGGCGATTCTGCACCCTTGGCGCGATCGAGGATTACCTTTACCAGGGCAGCGCCGTCCGTCTGCGCCTGTGGTTCGTGGCCATCGGTATCGCCGTGCTGGGCTGCTACGGGCTTGCCGCGGCCGGCACGTTCGACCTGTCGCGCAACCTCTATTTCCAGACACCGTGGAGCCCGCTGGCCAGCGTTCTCGGCGGGCTGCTGTTCGGCTACGGCATGTCGATCGCGGGCAATTGCGGCTTCGGCGCGCTGGCCCGGTTCGGCGGGGGGGATTTTCGATCTTTCGTGATCGTCATCGTGCTGGGGATCTCGGCTTACGTGATGCTGTCCGGCCCGCTGGCCCCGGCACGCGTCGCGCTCGTCACGGCGACCGAGCTCGATCTCGCGGTGCGCGGCCTGCCCGCGATCCTCGGTCAGGCGACCGGCCTCGACACCGTCGGGATCGGCCTGGCGGCAGGCGCCGCGATCACGCTGGCCGCATTGGCCTCGCGCGGGATGATCGCCGACAGGGTCGGCATCTTCTGGGCCGTGATGGTGGGGCTGGCCATCGTCACGGGCTGGGCGGGCACGCACTGGGTGGCGGATACCGGGTTTTCCGTACAGCCGGTGGAATCGCACACATTCGCCGCCCCGCTGGGTGAGACGATGATCTACCTGATGACGGCCAGCGGCGGCGGACTCGCCTTCGGGGTCGGCTCGGTTTTCGGGGTTCTCGCGGGGGCTTTCTGCGGCAGCCTCGTCAAGGGGCATTTCCGCTGGGAGGCCTGCGAGGACCCGCGCGAGCTCAAGCGCCAGATCCTCGGCGCGGTCTTCATGGGCTTCGGCGCGGTGCTGGCCATGGGCTGCACCATCGGCCAGGGAATCTCGGCCTTTTCCGTGTTGGCGCTCAGCGCGCCGGTCACCTTCGCGGCAATCTTCGCCGGCGCCGCCCTTGGCCTGCGACAACTCATTGCCGGGTTCGCCTCTCCCTGACGGGACGTGCGGGGCCGGTCATCCGGACCGATCCACCGGCGCCTCACCGGGGGGCCGATGCACCCGGTGGCAGCCGCGCCCGACATT
Organism: Roseovarius halophilus (ex Wu et al. 2025); assembly: GCF_047086965.1. Taxonomy (NCBI): domain Bacteria; kingdom Pseudomonadati; phylum Pseudomonadota; class Alphaproteobacteria; order Rhodobacterales; family Roseobacteraceae; genus Roseovarius; species Roseovarius halophilus (ex Wu et al. 2025). The sequence goes on from NZ_JBKOTX010000147.1 coordinate 12,934, forward strand.
CTTGGCGGCATAAAGCGCGGCATCCGCGTCCGTCATGATCCGGCGCGGATCGGCCCAGCCGTAATCACAGCTCAGCGCCGCGCCGATACTGGCCGAGATCCGGCAGGTTTCCCCGCCCACGGCGATCGGCCGTTCCAGCTGCGAAATGAGGCGCGCGGCGATCTCGCGCACCTTCTCGCGGTCCACCAGCCCCGCGAAGATCAGCACGAATTCGTCGCCCCCGGTGCGCACGATGGTGTCACGGTCACGCGTCGCGGCCCGCATCCTCTGCGCGACCTCCCGCAGGACATGATCCCCCGCCGCGTGACCAAGGCTGTCGTTCACGATCTTGAAGCGATCCAGATCCAGCGTCATCACCACGAAATCCTGGTCCGTCTGCGCCAGCCGCTCCATCACGTGCGACAGCGCCCGACGATTCGCCAGACCGGTCAGCGTATCGGTGAACGCGCGTTCTTCCGCCGCGATCCGCGCACCCTGCAGCCGCGCGTTGAGCTTGCGCGACGCCTCCATCGCGGCCGATTTCGCCTCGACGAGGTAAAGCATCTCGATCGCGAGGTCCGTCGCCGCGAAATCCCCGCTGGTGAGCGCGAAATCGCCAACCGCGTCCAGCACCGAGATACCGAATGACAGGTTGACCACCAGCCCGCCCTCGGGCGCCAGCGCCGCCGGCAGCGGCATCAGCACCCCCTTGAGCTCGGTCCGCGGCGGCGGTCGCAGCCTGAAATGCAGCTTTTCGCCGGCGGCGGCCCTAAGCTCGGCCAGGGTATCGCCCGCCCGCGGTCGGCGAAGCTCCAGCAGTTCGAGGAAACGCCGGCCGGTCACGTTGCCGTCCGGCGCCAGCTTGTGCAGCGTCGGCCCCGCATGAACGACGTGCCCGGTCCGGTCCAGCACCGCGTGCATCGGGCAGAGCACGTCCAGAAACCGCGCGCAATCCGGGTCCGGCGCGCTCATCCGGCCCGCGCCCCGAGGTCGAAGTCGCGGCCCGCGGCATGATCGGGTTCCAGAAGGCGGATTTCGACGATCTCCTCGGTCGCGCGACGCCCCCTGTGTTCAAGCAGTACCAGCGTGCCGTAATCATCGGCCAGTGCCCGCAAGAGCCCGATCATCACGTGCCCCAGCGGCGGCATGGCCGCGGTCGGCGCCTGCACGGAAAGGCTGAAGTGATCGGGCGCGTGTTCGCGCAGTTCCAGCCGCGGCACCTCCAGGTCGGGCACGGCAAGGCGCGCGCGCGCCGGCAGGTCGTCAAGCGACTGCAGGAATTCACCGAAGGTGCCGCCGCCGAAGCGCAAGAGCCGCCTGAGCGCCTCTGCGTTGGGATGCGAGACAAGGTAGGTGCCGATATCCTCCAGCACCTCGTGGCGCTGCTTGCCCAGTTGCTCTGCCACGCCGTCCAGCAGTTTCGCGGTCAGCGCGTCGTCGTAATGCAGCATCGCCTCGAATTCCGCGACCCCGAGCGCGAGCCGTCGCGTCAGCCGGCCCCAGGTTTCGCGGCCGTAGCTGTCGCGCACGAAACCCTCGATCGCCCGGTTGATCAACCCGTGCATGGCCCTCTCCATTGTTGCCTCGCGCATGATCCTGCCCCCTCGATCTTAAGAAGGTCCAAATATCTGCAAATCTAATCGCTTTCGCCGCAGCGCGGGCGGTTGCAAACGGCTCGCCGCGGGACTACGTCACGCTTGTCCGTTGGGGTGCCTCGTTTCCGGGGCTGAGAGGCCGCGCGCCAACCCATCGAACCTGATCCGGTCAGCACCGGCGGAGGGAACGGATCCGGCTTGGCCGCCAGACGCGCGCTCCCCCGCACCAGCAAGGAGACACGTCATGGCCAAGGGCCCGCGCGCATGACAGACGACGCCCCGGCAATCACCCTCGACGGCGCGGCCGCGATCGGCGGCCAGCCCGTGTTCGGCCCGCTCACCCTGCACCTGCCCGCCGGCCGGTGGACCTGCCTGCTCGGCCCCTCCGGCGTGGGCAAGACGACGCTGCTGCGCCTCATTGCCGGCGTGGACGAGGTCACGCGCTTCGACGGTCACGTCGCCACGGATGACGGCCGGCCGTTGCAGGGGCGCATGGCGCTGCTGGCGCAGGGCGAACAGCTCATGCCTTGGCTGGACCTGCCGGGCAACGTCACCCTCGGTGCCCGCCTGCGCGGCGAACGCGCGGACCGCGAGCGC
>NZ_JBKOTX010000148.1:0-14966 GCF_047086965.1 Roseovarius halophilus (ex Wu et al. 2025)
TCAGTCCCAGCGTGTGATGGGTTGGAACGACAGTGGACCTTTTTGTCTCTCTTGTCCAGGTTTTGCAGATGTACGCTTGGGCCGGGTGGCGGCGGGCCGTCCTGCAGCTTGCGCACAAGGTCCTCGGGAGTGGGCAGATCGGCCACATGGGTCAGCCGGATGATGGCCATTTCGGCGGCCATCATGCCGTTGGGGGCCTGCGCCACCTCCTCGAGCCCCTTGAGCAGCATCTGCCACAACCGGGTCAGAACCCGCATCGGCAGGGCCTCGGCCATGGCCAGCCCACGGGCGCGTTCGTCCGGGCCGACGGTGGGGTCCTCGGCCGCCTCTGGGGTCACCTTGATGACGCTGACCCAATGGGCGATCTCGGCCAGGTCGCGCAGGATCGCCATGGGATCGGCCCCCTCGGCGTATTGCGCCGACAGCTCGGTCAGCGCCCCGGCGGCCTCGCCCTTCAGGATCATGTCGAACAGGTCGAGCACCCGGCCCCGGTCGGCCAGCCCCAGCATGGCGCGCACCTGGTCGGCGCCGGTCTCGCCCGCGCCATGGGAAATCGCCTGGTCCAGAAGCGAGGTCGCGTCGCGGGCCGATCCTTCGGCCGCCCGGGAGATCAGCGCCAGCGCGTCATCGGTGATCTGCGCGCCCTCGAGGTCGGCGATGCGGCGCAGCATGGCGATCTGGTCCTCGGGTTCGATCCGGCGCAGGTCGAAGCGCTGGCAGCGCGACAGCACCGTGACCGGCACCTTGCGCACCTCGGTGGTGGCGAAGATGAACTTCACGTGCGCGGGGGGTTCCTCCAGCGTCTTGAGCAGCGCGTTGAAGGCCGAGGTGGACAGCATGTGCACCTCGTCGATGATGTAGATTTTGTAGCGCGCCGAGGCCGCCCTGTAATGTACGCTCTCGATGATTTCGCGGATGTCGCCGACACCGGTGCGCGAGGCCGCGTCCATCTCCATGACATCCACATGGCGGCCCTCCATGATGGCCACGCAGTGTTCGCATTGCCCGCACGGGTCGGTCGTCGGGCCGCCCTCGCCATCCGTGCCCGTGCAGTTCATGCCCTTGGCGATGATCCGGGCCGTGGTCGTCTTGCCGGTGCCGCGGATGCCGGTCATCAGGAAGGCCTGGGCGATGCGGTCGGTGGCGAAGGCGTTCTTGAGCGTACGCACCATGGCGTCCTGCCCCACGAGATCGGCAAAGGTCTCGGGACGGTATTTGCGGGCAAGCACTTGGTAGCTGGGCTGGTCGGTCATGGTGGCCTTGGGATTCGGACGGTCATCGCAGGGTAAGCGGGGCCGGGGGCGAGGTCCACCGCGGCAATTCAGTCTTCAAACGATACCGGGTCCGGCGCGCGCTAGTCTTCCCCGCGCTTGAGACGCGCCCGTGCCTTGCCCGCGCGATGGGCCTTGGTCAGCCCGCGGGCGCGGGACTGCGCCATGGTTTCGCTGTTTTGGCGGTTTTCCGAGGCCAGTTTGCGCCAGCGGGCGAGGCGGGCAGGATCGAGCGACCCTTCGGTGACGGCCGCGCGCACGGCGCAGCCCGGTTCGTTGCCATGGGCGCAATTGCGGAACTTGCAGCCCGCCGCAAGGTCGAGGATGTCCGAGAAGACCTCTTCGATGCCCGTCTCGGCCTCCAGCAGGCGCAATTCGCGCATCCCCGGCGTGTCGATCAGCCAGCCGCCCTGCAGGGTCGGACGCAGGGCGCGGTTGGTGGTGGTATGACGCCCCCGGGCATCGTCGTCGCGAATGTCGCGGGTCGCCTCGCTGGTGCCGGTCAGGTGATTCTGGAGCGTGGTCTTGCCGACCCCCGAGGACCCGATCAATGCCAGTGTCTGCCCGTCGCAACACCAGGGGGCGAGCCGTGCAGCCGCGTCGGCGTCCCTCGCGTTCAGGGTCAGCACCGGCAAGGCGGACGAGAGCACCTGCGCCTGCCGTGCGAAGTCCTCGGAATCCTCGACCGTGTCGGCCTTGGTCAGCACCAGCAGCGGCTGACATCCGGCCATGCCCGCCAGCGCGAGATAGCGTTCCAGCCGCGCGATGTTGAAATCCGCGTTGCAGCTTGTGACGATCCCCAGGGTATCGACGTTGGCGGCGATCAGCTGCGGGCGCGCATCATGGCCAGCGGCGCGGCGCGTGATCTCGCTTGTGCGGTCCAGCGGGGCCGAGGCGGTGCCGCCCTCGGCCAGAACCCAGTCGCCGACGACGTATTCGCCGGTCCGCACGGTGGGCGTCAGCGTGACGCCGCCGTGCGGGGACAAGCCGTCAAGCCGGGTGCGGTGGACGGCACTCAGGCGCACGGGCGAGCCGGTGCTGCCTGCGGGCATTTGGTCGGTGAAATGTTGCGACCAGCCGAGGGACTTGAGGGAATGATCTGTCACGGCAAGGGCCTGCCGTGGCTCGGCCGCCGCATCGTGCCGCCTGTTGGGCGGTCGCAACGGGCACAAGACGGAAAGCTCAGGATCGCCCCGCGCAGAGGATCGGACTTGTCATCAACATCCTCCCTGGTCTTGGGCAAAAGGGACCTGTTGCTATCGGGCGGGACACCGGAGATGGCCTTGCGATCTGAGCTGCCCGATCCGCGATTTCGCGGGGGGTGAGAGGCTGGACAACGACCCAAGCGGGGCTCGTTACGGCTGCTTCCTTCCGGACCTGACCGGGTTGGCGAGGCGCTTGCCCGCGCCAACCTCTCACGGCAGGATATACGCGCCTGGTCCGGGTCTTTCAAGGGGCTGCGGCGTCCAGGTCAATCTCGCAGATCAGCCGCCCCTGCCTGTCCGGCCCGAGGGCGCGGATGCCCGCCAGGGGCAGGCTGGCCGCGGCACCGGGCGCTGTGGTGAACGTGGCGGTGGCCCCCGCGACCGGGCGAAATCCCCAGTTTTCGACAATCTCGAAATCCAGTGGGTCGTTGGCCGCAAAATAAGCGGCGATGGCCTCGCTCGCCGTGCCGGTGCTTTCGAACAGCAGCGGTGCTGTGGCACTGACGTCGAAATGCCCGCCACCGCCCATGCGGTAGGAGCTGGTCGCCAGAACGAAACGCTGATCCTCGACCACGGGCTGGCCCCTGTGGCGCAGGTCACGCACCCGCCCGGCCCCGGGCGACAGGACCGCGCCGTGCGGGTCGAACTGCGGCGGGACGGTCAGGTCGAAGCGGTAGTTCACCCCGTCGAGCACGTCGAAGAGATAGCCGGGAGAGCGCGGGTCGAGCAGCGGCTGGCGGTCCTGCCCCGGTGATATCCGGGCAAAGGTCGCGGCAGAGCGTTCCAGCCATGCGCGTAATTGCCGCCCGGTGATCTCGATGGCGCAAATGGTGTTGGGAAAAGGATAGATATCGGTCGCATGCCGCAGGGCCAGCGGCCCTGGGGGGATGTCGACAAAATGCCCTGTTCCACTGCGCGAGCCGGATTTGAAAGGCGCCGCCGCCGAAAGCACCGGCAGCCCGGCGGCCTCGGTGCCCGCCAGCGCCGCTTCGACAAGGTGCCGTTGCGCTGCATTGACGATCTGGACGGCAGCATCGGGGCGGACCCGGCTGAAATGCGTGGTGATGGGCTGTCGGGTGTACCCGATGGGGCGGCGGGCATGGGTCAGCGTCCGGGCGTGGATCGGGGCAAGCAGCGCGGTCATCTCGGGGCAGGGCGACAGGCCCTGTCGTGCCAGCGTCTCGGAAACCGGCAGCAGCCGCGTGTCGTGGCGCGCGATGGCCCAGCCATCGCCGCGCGGAGTCAGGGCCAGATCGACCAGCCCGAGGTGGGTGCCGCCGGCCCCGGGGTTGACGGCTGGCTTGCCGTGCAGGGTGCCTTCGCAAGGGTCGAGGCCCGGTCCGGACGGGTGGCGCGGGTGGGGAAAGGGCATGTGGCTGTGGCCGAGCACCAGCAGGTCTATTCCCTCGATCCCGGCTAGGGCGGCGCCCACGTTTTCCGTGGTCCGGGACGTGCCCCCGGTCTCGATCCCGGTATGGGCCAGGGCGATGACGATGTCCGCGCCGGCCGCGCGCAGGCGCGGTGCCTCGGCCGTGGCGGTCGCGACCATGTCGGTCGTGACCAGCGCCCCGCCCGGCTGTGTTGCACCCCGTTGCTGCGGCTGGGCGGGGGTTAGTCCGATCAGGCCGATGCGGAAATCCAGCGCGGTGCCACCGCGCATCTGCAATCGCCGGGTGACGATCCGCCCGCGCGCCGTAAGGGGCCAGTCGCGTCCATCGTCCGTCACCCGCCCGGCATTGGCCGCCAGCATCGGAAACCGGGCCTGGGCCCGGGCCGCCTCGATATAGGCGAGGCCACAGTCGAATTCGTGGTTGCCCAGGCTGGCGGCGTCGTAGCCCAGCGCGTTCATGGCCGCGACGATGGCATTGGGACTGTCGGCGTTGCGGTTGAAATCGGCATGCACGACCTCGGCCAGCGGCGTGCCCTGGAGGAAGTCTCCGTTGTCGACAAGCAGCGCGGGTATATCCGCGGATCGAGCCTGCCGTATCAGCGTGGCCAGGCCCGCCAGCCCTGCCTGGTCGCCCGGGCAGTCGCGGTAGTAATCGTAGGGCACCAGGTGCGCGTGGATGTCACTCGTGGCCAGGATCCGGAGCCGGACCTGGTCGGCGGACAGGGGTATCGTGGCGGGCAGGTCCAAACAGTCCACTTTCCGCGGCGCACCATACAACCTTAGGGCGATCTTCGGTCAGTACAACCCCCTTGCGGGAATTGAACAATTTCGCGTGACGTGGCATCGACTCCGTATGAGACAGGCAGAAACGGTGACATTCGGAGGCTCGGGCTTGGACCGGGCGGCGCATCTGCGCGGCGATGATGCGGCGATCGAAGCGATGCGTCATGCCCCAGAGGCCCGTTTCATGCTGGCATGGCGCGGCAAGATGCTGATCGAAGGCGGTGCGCTGGCGCGGTTGGCGGCGGATCACTCCTTGCTGCGGGGGGTGGCCGGGGCGGCGCTGTTCCTCGGGCGCGATGCCGACGGTCCCGTGTTCTGTGCCGATGTTTCGGACTGGGACCCGACACGCGACGGCGAGGCGCTGCCTGACGGCAGTTTTTTCGACATGACGGTGCAGCGGCATCCGCTGATCCCCGGGGCCGAGGGCTTTGCCGACCTCAAGCTTTGCATGACACGCTTGAACGCCCGCGACGCCGAGCTTGCCGCGATGGGGCGGGGGCTGCTGTCTTGGCACCGGTCACATCGGTTCTGCGCCCGTTGCGGCGCGCCGAGCGTCGTGGCGCAGGCCGGATGGCAGCGGGTCTGCCCTGATTGCGAGGCGCCGCACTTTCCCCGGACCGACCCTGTGGTCATCATGCTGGTGACGCGGGGCAACCAGGTGCTGCTTGGCCGAGGTCTCGGTTGGCCCGAGGACATGTTTTCCTGTCTGGCCGGTTTCATGGAGCCGGGTGAGACCATCGAGGCGGCCGTGCGCCGCGAGGTTGCCGAGGAAACCGGTATCCGCGTCGGCCAAGTAGATTACCTGGCCAGCCAGCCCTGGGCCTTTCCCGGCTCGCTGATGATCGGGTGTCACGGCGTGGCCGAGAGCGACGCGATCACCCTCGACCCGACCGAGCTGGCGGCGGCCCGATGGGTCCCGCGCGAGGAGCTGGCCGCCGCCTTTGCCGGTGAGGTGCCGGGCCTGATGCCTGCCCGCAAGGGGGCCATCGCGCAGTTCCTTCTGTCCAACTGGCTTGCGGATCGCCTCGATTGAGGGACATACTGCGGAAACTGGTGACGTGTCGGTCCGGGCGGGCATGATTGCAACGGGGGCTGTCCATGGAACTGAAAGCGCGCGAGGATATCGAGGCCCCGGTCGAGCATGTTTTCGCGGAGATAACGGATTTCGCGGCCCTCGAGCGCCTCGTCATGCGGCGTGGCGGCGACGTCAGCCTGCTGGAAGGGCCGGTGCCCCCCGAGATCGGTGCCCGGTGGGAGGTGCGCTTTCGCCTGTGTGGCAAGAACCGGCGGGTCGTGTCCGAACTCGATCGCCTGGATCCCGGGCTGGGGCTGACCGTCGGGTTCACCTCGCCCAATATCAACGGCCAGTGCCGAGTCGACCTGGTTGCGCTGTCGCCGGGCCGGACCCGGCTGGCCATCACGATCGAGAGCCGGCCCATTTCGATCGCGGCCAAGCTTCTGGCGCAGTCCCTGCGCCTGGGCAGCGGCCGGATCGAGCGCCGTCTCCGGACGGCGGTCGCCACCTATGCCGAGGATGTCGCGGCGCGCCACCGCGCGCGGGTCTGATCGGGGCGGGTGCGCTCAGGCGCGTTCGTGGCGCCTCGGGGCGGCCGGGTAGACGCCCATCAGCTTGATGTGGTCGGTGAAATAGTCTAGCTCTTCCATGGCCAGTTGGACGTTTCGGTCGTCGGGGTGGCCCTCGATCTCGGCGTAGAACTGGGTGGCATGGAAATCGCCACCCACCATGTAGCTTTCCAGCTTGGTCATGTTGACGCCGTTCGTCGCGAAGCCGCCCATTGCCTTGTAGAGCGCCGCCGGGATGTTGCGGACGCGGAAGATGAAGCTGGTCATCATGCCGTGCTCGCCACGCCGCTTGAAATCCGCATCGCGAGCCATGATCACGAAGCGCGTGGTATTGCGCGCGTGGTCCTCGATATGGCGGGCCACCACGTCCAGCCCGTAGATGTCGGCCGCCAGTTCCGAGGCTAGCGCGCCAGTGCTCGGGTCCGTGCCCTGGGCCACGTCGCGCGCGGCGCGCGCGTTGTCGGGGCTGACGCGGGTCTCGATCGCGTGCGCGCGCAGGAACGCCGCGCATTGCGGCAGGATGACCACGTGCCCCAGCGCGGTGCGGATGTCGGGCAGCTGCGTACCGGGCAGGCCGAGCAGATTGATGTGCACCCGGATGAAGCACTCATCCACGATGTGCAGCCCACTGCCGGGCAGAAGATGGTGCACGTCGCCGACGCGCCCGTAGATCGAGTTCTCGACGGCGATCATGCCGAGGTCGGCCTCGCCCTTGCGCACCGCCTCGATGGCCGCCTCGAAGGTGGGACAGGGGAGGGGATCAAGGTTCGGGCGGGCCTCCTTGCAGGCCTGGTGGCCGTAGGCACCGGGTTCCCCCTGAAAGGCGATACGCTGGGTCATACGCGGTCCTTTTCCCCTGTCGGATCGTGTCTTGGGCGTTTCGTCGCGCTGCTACACCTTGAATAATGCAGGTGGAAGCGGATAGATGACATCTGAATCAGGAACCGGATGGAACGCGACATGTTCGACACAATGACGATGACCAAGATCCTGGGCGGCTTCTGCGGCACGCTTCTGGTGTTCTTGCTTGGCACTTGGGCGGCGGAAACGATCTATCATGTCGGCGGCGGACATGGCGAGCAGGCCCAGGCCTATTCGATCGAAGTTGCCGAGAGCGACAGCGCCGACGAAGAGGCGGTCGAGGAGGAAGGCCCGGACTTCACCGAGGTCTTCGCCAGTGCCGACGCGTCGGCCGGGGAATCGCAATGGCGCGCCTGTCAGGCCTGCCACGCGCTGGAGGAGGGTCAGAACATGACCGGCCCGACGCTGTATGATGTCGTCGGCCGCGACGTGGCCTCGGTCGAGGGCTTCAACTATTCGGGCAGCCTGACCGAGCAGGCCGATGTCTGGACCCCCGAGAATCTGAACGGGTTTCTCGAGAACCCGAGCGATTGGGCACCCGGCACCGCGATGTCCTACGCCGGGATGCGTCGGATCGAGGATCGCGCGAACCTGATCGCCTATCTGGACACCATCGGCGAGTGATTGCCGACCGATCGTCAAGGGGCCGCCCGCGGGGCGGCCCATCTTGTGCGCTGCCCTCTCCGCCCGCTGCATTCCGGCGCGATCACGCATTCTCAGCTTGAAGGCTGGACCGATGGGCCTTTAGCCTTACCCTCACGCCCGAAGGATGCCGGAGGATCGACCATGCGCAGACACACCAACCACTGCCCGACCGCTCGCGCACAGGCCTGCGGTGCCCCCGTGCCAGACTGGCGCATCTGGGTGGCCGCGGGGCTCTTGGTGCTGGGCGGTGCGGTCGGGGCCCGGGCTGCGGGCCATGAAGAGGTCACGGTCAGCCACGGCTATACCAACTTCGGCGATCTCAAGTATCCCGCCGAGATGGCGCACCTGGACTATGTGAACCCGGACGCCCCAAAGGGTGGCGAGATCAGCCAGTGGCGGCAGGGCACCTTTGACAGCTTCAATCGCTACACCCGCGAGGGGGTGGCCGCTGCCCTGACCGAGGTCATGTATGAAAGCCTGCTGGTGTCCACGGCGGACGATCCCTATGGCCTCTACTGCTATCTCTGCGAAACGCTGGAATATCCCGAAAGCCGCGACTGGGTGATCTTCAACCTGCGCGACGACGTGACATTTTCCGATGGCCGCCCGCTGACGGCCGAGGACGTGGCCTTCACTTTCGAGCTGTTCATGGAACAGGGCATCGCCGAATACCGAACGGTGGTCGAGGGCTTTGTCGAGCAGGTCGAGGTGCTGGACGAGCACCGCATCCGGTTCACCTTCACCGACGACGCCCCGCGCCGTGATGTGATCGGTTTTGCCGGCGGCACGACCGTCTTCTCGAAGTCCTGGTTCGAAGAGACCGGCGCGCGCATCGACGAGAGTACCGACACGCCCTTCCTGGGCACCGGGCCCTATGTTCTCGACAGCTACGAGACCAACGAGAACCTGATCTATGCCCGTAACCCCGACCACTGGGGCGCCGATCATCCGATGAACGTGGGCCAGAACAATTTCGATACCATCCGTGTCGAGTATTTCGCCGACAGCGCCACCGCCTTCGAGGCCTTCAAGGTGGGTGCGTACACCTTCCGCAACGAGAATTCCTCCAAGACCTGGGCAAGCGGCTATGGCTTCCCCGCCCTCGACAACGGCTGGATGGTCAAGAAGGAACTGCCCGATGGCAGCATCGGGGCCGCGCAGGCCTTCGTGTTCAACCTCGACCGGCCGGAATGGCGAGACGCGCGTGTGCGCGAGGCGGTGCGGCTGGCGTTCAACTTCGAATGGTCCAACGCAACCCTGTTCTACGGCCTCTACGAACGGGTCGAGTCGTTCTGGCAAAACACCGAGTTGCAGGCACGCGGCACGCCCTCGGCAGCGGAGCAGGCCCTGCTGCAACCGCTGGTGGACGAGGGGCTGCTGGACCCCGCCATCCTGACCGAACCGGCACAGACCCCGCCGGAGTCCCGCCCCGAACGCTCGACCGACCGGGGCAACCTGCGCCGCGCATCCGACCTGCTGGATGCCGCCGGCTGGACCGTGGGGGGTGACGGCGTCCGCCGCAAGGATGGGCAGACGCTGTCGCTGACGATCCTCCAGTTCTCTCCGGCCTTCGACCGGATCGTGAACCCCTATGTCGAGAACCTCTCGCGGCTCGGCATCGACGCCGAGCTCGAGCGGGTTGATAACGCCCAGTACGTCGAGCGGCGGCGTTCTGGCGACTTCGATCTGGTCAATCACACGCTGACGCAGGGTTTCGAGCCGGGGACCTCCCTCAAGCAGTGGTTCCACAGTTCCACCGCTGACGACAGTTCGCGCAACCTCATGCGGTTGCGTGACCCGGCCATCGACAGGCTGGTCGACCATGTGATCGACGCCGAGACCCTGGACGAGATGACGACGGCCACCCATGCCCTGGACCGGGCGCTGCGCGCCTACGGATTCTGGGTGCCGCAGTGGTTCAAGGACGTCCATACGGTGGCCTATTACGATATGTATCGCCATCCCGAGAACATGCCGCCTTTCGCGCTGGGCGAATTGTCCTTCTGGTGGTATGACGCGGACCGGGCAGAAGACCTGCGCGAAGCGGGCGCCTTTTAGAACAAGGTAAGGGCAGGCAGGCCACATGGGCGCCTATATCCTGAGACGCTTGATGCTTGTGATTCCCACGCTGCTGGGGATCATGATCATCAATTTTTCGCTGGTGCAGTTCGTGCCGGGCGGCCCGATCGAGCAGATCATCGCCCAGATGGAAGGCTCGGGCGACGTCTTCGAGACGATCTCTGGTGGCGGAACCGAGACGACCGAGAGCGGCGACAGCAGCTATTCCGGGGCGCAGGGGCTGCCACAGGAATTCCTCGATGAGCTTCAGGTCGAGTTCAACTTTGCCCGGGTTGTTTGCGAGGACGGTTTCACCGGCGAACCCAGCCTGCGCGCCGAGGGCTGCCAGGCGGTTCCGGTGCCCACGATCGAGCGGTTCTTCCTGATGATGTGGGACTACATGCGCTTCGACTTCGGCGATAGTTACTTCCGCTCGGTAGGCGTGCTGGAACTGGTGGCCGAGAAGTTGCCGGTCTCGATCACGCTGGGACTTTGGTCCACGCTGATCGCCTACCTGGTCTCTATCCCGCTGGGCATCCGCAAGGCGGTGCGCGACGGCTCGTCCTTCGACACATGGACCAGCGCGGCGATCATCGTCGGTTATGCGATCCCGGGCTTTCTTTTCGCGATCCTTCTGATCGTGCTGTTCGCCTCGAACAACTGTTTTCAGATCCCCTGGCTGGCCGAGCGGTTTCCCGAGTTGCGCAACCTGAACCCCACCTGCCACCGGATTTTCCCGTTGCGGGGCCTGACCAGCAGCAACTTCGAAGACCTGTCCGCCACCGGCAAGGCGCTGGACTATCTGCACCACATCGTGCTGCCGGTGCTGGCGCTGACCATCGGGGCCTTTGCCACGATGACCCTGCTGACCAAGAATTCGTTCCTCGAGGAGATAAAGAAGCACTACGTCATCACCGCCAAGGCCAAGGGCGTCTCGGAGCGCCGGGTGCTTTACGGCCATGTCTTCCGCAACGCGATGCTGATCGTGATCTCGGGCTTTCCGGCGATGTTCATCGGGGTGTTCTTCGGTGGGAGCCTGATCATCGAGACGCTGTTCTCGCTCGACGGGTTGGGGCGGCTGGGCTTCGAGGCGACGCTGGCGCGCGATTACCCGGTGATGTTCGGCACGCTGTTCACCTTCTCGCTGCTGGGGCTAATCGTGGGCATCATCACCGACCTGACCTATGTCCTGATCGACCCGCGGATCGACTTCGAGAGGCGCGACTAGATGGCCGAGCCTGCCCCAGATCACAGCCCGGAGGATGCCGGGCCCGACTACCTGCGCGTGCCGCGGCGGAAGTGGTTCGAGCCCTCGCCGCTCAACAAGCGGCGCTGGCGCAATTTCACCCGCAACCGCCGGGCCTACTGGTCGTTGTGGATATTCCTGGTGCTGTTCGGGCTCAGCCTCTTTGCCGAGTTCCTGGCCAACGACAAGCCGATCGCGGTGAACTACCGCGGCGAGCTGCGCATGCCCGTTTTCACCTTTTATTCGGAACGCGACTTCGGCGGCGATTTCCCCACCGAGGCCTCCTATCGCGATGTCGAGGTCAAATGCCTGATCATCACCGGCGGGTTGGAGGATTGCTTCTACGAGCCCGAGCAGATGGTCGCCGCCGCCGAGGCGGGCACGATTGAGGACCCCGACTTCCAGAAGGGCTGGCTGCTCTGGCCGCCCATCCCCTATTCCTTTGATACCATCGTGGACGTGCCCGGCGTTGCGCCCTCGCCACCCGACAGCAACAACCTGCTGGGCACCGACGACACCAAGCGCGACGTGCTGGCGCGGGTGATCCACGGCTTTCGGCTGTCGATCCTCTTCACCCTGATCGTGACCACGCTGTCCTCGGTCATCGGGATCGTGGCGGGCGCGATCCAGGGCTTCTTCGGCGGCTGGATCGACCTGATCTTTCAGCGCATCCTGGAAATCTGGTCCTCGACGCCCTCGCTCTATGTCATCATCATCCTTTTCGCGATCCTGGGGCGAAGTTTCTGGTTGCTGGTCTTCCTGACGGTGCTCTTCGGCTGGCCCGCGCTGGTGGGTGTGGTGCGCGCGGAATTCCTGCGGGCGCGGAATTTCGAATATGTCCGTGCGGCGCGGGCGCTGGGCGTGTCCAACCGCACGATAATGTTCCGCCACATGCTGCCCAATGCCATGGTCGCCACGCTGACCCTGCTGCCGTTTATCATCACCGGCACCATCGCCACGCTGGCCTCGCTGGATTTCCTGGGCTTCGGCCTGCCGTCTTCGGCGCCCTCGCTGGGCGAGCTGACCCTGCAGGCGAAACAGAACCTGCAGGCGCCCTGGCTGGGCTTCACCGCGTTCTTCACCTTCGCGATCATGCTGTCGCTGCTGGTGTTCATCTTCGAGGGGGTGCGTGACGCCTTCGACCCCAGAAAGACCTTCTCATGAAGACGATCCTCGAGGTGCAGGACCTGTCGGTCAGCTTCCGCCAGGACGGCGCGACGACCCAAGCGGTGCGTGGCGTCAGCTTCAAGGTGGGCGACGGCGAGACCGTGGCGCTGGTGGGCGAAAGCGGCTCGGGCAAGTCTGTCACCGCGCTGTCCACGGTGCGGCTGCTGGGGGACAGCGCGCATATCGCAGGGTCTGTCCACTACGAGGGCGAGGAACTGGTCGATGCAAACGAGGCCAAGCTGCGCCGGGTGCGCGGCAACGACATCAGTTTCATCTTCCAAGAGCCGATGACCAGCCTCAACCCGCTTCACACCATCGAAAAGCAGCTGCGCGAATCGATCGAGCTGCACCAGGGCCTGCGCGGCGCGGCCCTGCGTGCGCAGATCGTCGACCTGCTGGAACGGGTTGGAATCCGTGACGCCGAGAAGCGCCTGACAGCCTATCCGCACCAGCTGTCGGGCGGCCAGCGCCAGCGCGTGATGATCGCCATGGCCCTGGCCAACGGGCCCGACCTGCTGATCGCGGACGAGCCGACGACAGCGCTGGACGTGACCATCCAGGCGCAGATCCTGGAATTGCTGGACCGGCTCAAGCAGGACATGAACATGTCGATGCTGTTCATCACCCATGACCTCGGCATCGTGCGCAAGATCGCCGACCGGGTCTGCGTGATGAAGGACGGGGCAATCGTCGAGCAGGGGGCGACCGAGACCATTTTCCAGACCCCGCAGCACCCCTATACCCGGATGCTGCTGGCCGCGGAAAGTACCGGCGACCCGACCCCGGTGCCCGCGGATGCGCCAGTGGTGGCCGAGGCCGAGAACCTCAGGATCTGGTTCCCGATCCAGGCCGGGCTGCTCAAGCGGACGGTGGGCCACGTCAAGGCGGTCAATGACGCCACCTTCACCGTGCGCGCCGGGGAAACGCTGGGCGTGGTCGGTGAAAGCGGCTCGGGCAAGACCACGCTGGCGCTGGCCATGATGAAACTGCTTGGCTCGAAGGGGCGCATCCTGTTCCAGGGCCGCGAGATCCAGCACTTCCGCGAAAAACAGATGCGCCCCCTGCGCGGCGAGATGCAGATCGTCTTTCAGGACCCCTACGGCAGCCTCTCGCCCCGTATGACCGTGGAACAGATCATCGCCGAGGGTCTGAGTATTCATGGCGTCCACAGCGAAAGCGAACAGCGGGCCATGGTGGCCGAGATCATGGCCGAGGTGGGCCTCGACCCGGCAACGATGGACCGCTATCCGCACGAGTTCTCGGGTGGCCAGCGCCAGCGCGTCGCCATCGCCCGCGCCATGATCCTGCGGCCGCGTCTACTGGTGCTGGATGAGCCCACCAGCGCGCTGGACATGACCGTGCAGGTCCAGATTGTGGACCTGCTGCGCGAGTTGCAGCGCAAGTATCAGCTCGCCTACCTGTTCATCTCGCACGACCTCAAGGTGGTGCGGGCGCTGTCACACAAGATCATGGTCATGAAGCAGGGCGATGTGGTCGAGGCCGGGCCGGTGGACCGGGTCTTTGATGCGCCAGAGACGGACTATACCCGCGAATTGATGGCCGCCGCGCTGGGCTAGGACCAAAATTCCAGAACTTTGGTCCGGCTTCAGTCCAACGTGACTGTTGTCGCCTCCAAACCGTCGATCTCCACCGTGCAGGTCTCACCGCGCGCGATGGGGCCGACCCCGGCGGGCGTTCCGGTCAGGATCAGGTCGCCGGGCTGAAGCGTCAGCAGGCGCGACAGATGGGCGATGATCTCTTCGACCGGCCAGATCATGGCGGACAGCGGGGCATCCTGCCGCAAGGCGCCATCGACGCGGCAGCGGATGAATCTGTCGCCGTCAAGTGCCGCGCCCTTGTGAACGGTGCCCAGAACGGCCGAATTGTCAAAGCCCTTGGCCATGTCCCAGGGCCTGCGCATCTGTTTCGCCTGCGCTTGCAGGTCGCGGCGGGTCAGATCGTTCGCCGCGGCCTGGCCCCAGACATGGGTCAACGCGTCATCGGGTGAGATATCCGCCCCGCCCGTGCCGATCAGCACAGCCAGTTCGGCCTCGTGGTGCAGGTCCTGCGTGGCGGGCGGATAGGGGATGGTTTTGCCCGAGGACACGACGGCGCTGGCCGGCTTGAGAAAGAAGAACGGCGGTTCGCGGTCCGGATCGTTGCCCATCTCGCGGGCATGGTCGGCATAGTTGCGGCCGACACAAAGGACGCGGTGCAGTCGGACACCCGTGCCGGGCTGGTCGGTGGCAAAGACGGGTGCGGCGGGTGGCTGGACGGCGAGCTGGGGCATGGCAGGGTTCAGGACGGCCCGATCATGAAGCACGAGGTGCCCCGCGCCTGAAGCCGGCTGCAGGCCAGTTCCGCACCGTCGCGGGTCAATCCCATGAAATTGGCGTCGAAGCCGCGCGGGCTTTGCCGTACGCGGCGCAGCGCCCCGTCGAGCGTGCTCATCTCGTTGAGCGCCACGCGCAGCAGAACCCGTTCGGCCTCGTAGCGTGTCCCGAAGCGACCGATGTTCACGCCCCAGTGTCGCCCGCCCGAGGTCGAGACGCGCGTGACGACCTCGGGGTCCGAGGGGGTGGTCAGCTCTGTTTCTACGGCGGCCAGAACCGGATCGCCCGGGCGGGCCGGGGGGGCGGGCGCGGCCGCGGGCGGGCACGACGCCCAGATCGCGCGTGAGCCCCCATCCCGCGTAAAACGGTGTCCCCGTGACGGTTACGCGGACCCCGCGGATCAGCGCCTCGAACCCGATCAGG
>NZ_JBKOTX010000149.1:0-14349 GCF_047086965.1 Roseovarius halophilus (ex Wu et al. 2025)
CGCGCCCTTGAGCGGCTTGGAGGCCCCGAACTCCTCACGGCTGGCCATCAGACCCGGCATCTCCGTCTCCGCGATCGCAAGCTCGCGACGCCCGAAGGCGGCGTCGGAAATATCGCGAACGGCATAGTCCGCGGCTGTCACGTTCTCTGGTTTGTTCATGGTTACTGTTCCTTGAATCCTGTTGGGTTTACTGGGCGGCCACGGTGGCGCCGAAACTGCGGGCCAGCTCCTCGGCCAGGTCGGTCCTCTCCCAGGAGAAGCCGCCGTCGTCCTCGGCATGACGGCCGAAGTGGCCGTAGGCCGCGCTGCGGGTATAGATGGGGCGCAGCAGGTCCAGGTGGTCGCGGATGCCGCGCGGGGTCAGGCGGACCATCTCGCGCAGGCGGCGCGACAGGTCCTCTTCCGAGACACGGCCGGTGCCCAATGTGTCGACATAGAGTGCGACGGGCTCCGGCACGCCGATGGCATAGGCCAGCTGGATCTGGCACTTGTCGGCGAGGCCCGCGGCCACGACGTTCTTGGCCAGATAGCGCGCGACATAGGCCGCAGAGCGATCTACCTTGGTCGGGTCCTTGCCCGAGAAGGCACCGCCGCCGTGAGGGGCCGCCCCGCCGTAGGTATCGACGATGATCTTGCGGCCGGTCAGGCCCGCGTCGCCGTCGGGCCCGCCGATGACGAACTTGCCCGTGGGGTTGACGATCAGCTTGTCGTCGGCGGGCAGGTCCCAGCCCTCGTCCTTGAAGACATCGGTGATGTAGGGCTTGACCATCTCGCGCACCTCGTCCTGGCTGACGCCGTCCAGGTGCTGGGTCGAGACGACGACGGTATCGAGGCCCACGGGCTTGCCCCCGGCGTATTTCAGCGTCACCTGGCTCTTGGCGTCGGGGCCGAAATTCGGCTGTTTGCTGGATTTGCGGTCCTCGGCCATGTGGCGCAGGATGCGGTGCGCGAACTGGATCGGCGCGGGCATGAGCTCGGCCGTTTCATTGCAGGCATAGCCGAACATGATGCCCTGGTCGCCAGCGCCTTCCTCGCCCTTGTCGCCCTCGTCGACGCCCTGTGCGATGTCGGCGGACTGGGCGTGCAGCCGGCAGACGATCTCGGCATTGCGCCAGGAGAACCCCGGCTGGTCGTAGCCGATGTCGCGGATCGCCTCGCGGGCGATCTCCTCGACCCGCTCGAGCACCTCGGCCGGGCCGCGGACCTCGCCCGCGATGGTCAGGTGATCGGTGGTCGCCAGTGTCTCGCAGGCCACCCGCGACTGCGGGTCGGCGGCCAGATAGGCATCCAGAACCGCGTCCGAAATCCGGTCGCAGACCTTGTCAGGGTGTCCCTCGGACACCGATTCACTGGTGAACAGCCAGGTCTTGTCGCTCATCTCGTTCCTTTCTCCACTGCTGTGGGGTTGGGTCGGTATTGGCAAGTGATCTTGCTGGGGTCAGGCGATCTTGCGATCTGCCGATGACTTGTCGGGCCGATAGGCCAGGCTGGGGGCCAGCCAGGTTTCGACCTCGGCGATGTCCATGCCCTTGCGCGCGGCGTAGTCCGAGACCTGATCCGGTCCGATCCGGCCGATTCCGAAATAGCGCGCCTCAGGATGCGAGAAGTAGAGGCCCGAAACCGCCGCCGCGGGCCACATCGCACAGGACTCGGTTAGGTTAACACCGGTGTGCGCGGGCGCCTCGAGCAGGTCGAAAAGCGTGTGCTTCTCGGTGTGATCGGGGCAGGCGGGATAGCCCGGGGCAGGGCGGATGCCGCGGTACTGCTCACTGATGAGCGCCTCGTTGTCCAGCCCCTCGTTCGGGGCATAGCCCCAGAGGCTGCGGCGCACGCGGGCGTGCAGCGCTTCTGCAAAGGCCTCGGCCAGCCGGTCGCCCAGGGCCTGCACCATGATCGAGTCATAGTCGTTGCCCTCGGCCTTGAGCCGGTCGGCGATGTCGTGCACCTCCGCCCCCGTCGTAACTGTGAAGCCGCCCACCCAATCGGGCGTGCCCTCGGGGGCGATGAAATCTGCCAGACACATCTGCGCGGTTTCGCCGGTCTTGTTGCGCTGCTGGCGCAACTGCGGCATCCGCGCGCGCAGGGTGTCGCGGTTCTCGTTCGTCCAAACCAGGATATCGTCGCCCTGGCTGTTGGCGGGCCAGAGCCCGACGACCCCGCGCGGGGTGAACCAGCCCTCGGTCTCGATCCGGTCCAGCATTGCCTGCGCGTTCTCGAACAACTCGCGCGCCGTCGCGCCCTTGTGGGGATCGTCGAGGATGGCGGGATACTGACCCTTCATCTCCCAGGTGGCAAAGAACGGCGTCCAGTCGATATAGGCGCGCAGGTCGGCCACGTTGGTGTCATCTATCACGCTCAGGCCGGGGGTTTGCGGGGCAGGGGGCCTGTAGTCGCCCCAGCCGCCGTCGAAGGCGCTGGACCGGGCCTGCACCAGCGGCGCCGTGGGCCGGTCGCCGGTGCGGTCGTCGCCCGCCCGCATCTTTTCCTGCCCCTCGGCGATCTCGGCCAGGTAGGCCGGTGCGGCCGTCTTGGACAGCAGCTTGGAGACCACGCCCACGGCCTTGGAGGCATCGTCGACATGGATCACGCCGTTGTCGTATTCCGGCGCGATCTTGAGTGCGGTGTGCTTCTTCGAGGTGGTCGCGCCGCCGATCAGCAGGGGCAGGTCCAGCCCCGTGCGCTTCATCTCGCCCGCGACATCGACCATGCGATCGAGCGAGGGGGTGATAAGCCCGGACAGCCCGATGATATCGACCTTTTCCTCTTTCGCCTTGGCGAGAATGTCCTCGGTCGGCACCATCACGCCCATGTCCACAACGTCGTAGTTATTGCACTGCAACACGACGCCGACGATGTTCTTGCCGATATCGTGCACATCGCCCTTTACCGTGGCCATCAGCACCTTGCCCTTGGCCGAGGTATCGCCC
Source organism: Roseovarius halophilus (ex Wu et al. 2025) (assembly GCF_047086965.1). Classification (NCBI taxonomy): domain Bacteria; kingdom Pseudomonadati; phylum Pseudomonadota; class Alphaproteobacteria; order Rhodobacterales; family Roseobacteraceae; genus Roseovarius; species Roseovarius halophilus (ex Wu et al. 2025). The sequence goes on from NZ_JBKOTX010000149.1 coordinate 2,928, forward strand.
GCCAGGCGTTTTTCTTCTTCCATGTAGGGCAGCAGATGGGCCACGGCGGTCTTCATCACGCGGGCCGATTTCACGACCTGCGGCAGGAACATCTTGCCCGCGCCGAACAGGTCGCCCACAACGTTCATGCCGTCCATCAGCGGCCCCTCGATCACGTCGAGCGGCTTGTCCGCGCGTTGGCGGCATTCCTCGGTGTCGTCCACCACGAAGTCTGTGATGCCGTGGACAAGCGCGTGTTCCAGACGCTTTTCAACAGCCAGTTCGCGCCACTTGGGGTCTTCCTTCTTCGACGCCTCGCCGCTGCCCTTGTATTTGTCCGCGATGTCCAGCAACCGCTCGGTCGCGTCATCGCGGCGGTTGAACAGCACGTCCTCGACCGCGTCGCGCAATTCGTCAGGGATGTCGTCGTAGACGGTGATCTGGCCCGCGTTGACGATGGCCATGTCCATGCCCAGCGGGATCGCGTGATAAAGGAAGGCCGAGTGCATCGCCTCGCGCACGGCATTGTTGCCGCGGAAACTGAACGAGACATTGGACAGCCCGCCCGAGATATGGGTGTCGGGCATGTCCGCCTTGATCAGCTTGATCGCGTCGAAAAAGGCGTTGGCATAGTCGTTGTGTTCCTCGATGCCCGTCGCCACGGCAAATATGTTCGGGTCAAAGATGATGTCCCAGGGCTGGAACCCCGCCTTGTCCACCAACAGATCATAGGAGCGGCGGCAGATTTCGTACTTGTGCTGCGCGGTCTCGGCTTGGCCGTTCTCGTCGAAGGCCATCACGACGACAGCGGCACCGTAGCGGCGCACCGTGCGCGCCTGTTCAAGGAACGCCGCCTCGCCCTCCTTGAGCGAGATCGAATTGACCACGGCGCGGCCTTGAACACGTTTCAGCCCGGCCTCGATCACCTCGAACTTGGAACTGTCGAGCATCACCGGCACGCGGGAAATGTCGGGCTCCGAGGCAATCAGGTTGAGGAAGGTCACCATGGCCTGTTCGGAGTCGAGCAGCCCCTCGTCCATGTTCACGTCGATGATCTGGGCGCCGTTCTCGACCTGGTCACGTGCCACGTCGAGCGCGGTGGGATAGTCGCCCTCCATGATCAGCTTCTTGAACTTGGCTGATCCGGTGACGTTCGTGCGCTCGCCGATATTGATGAAATTGGAAACGCTGGTCATGCCGCATCCTCCGTGTTGGTCCCCGGGGCCTCGAACATCTCCAGTCCCGACAGGCGCATACGTCGCACTGTCGGCGGGATCGCGCGCGGCGGCTTGCCGGCCACCGCGTCCGCGATGGCGCGGATATGGTCGGGCGTGGTGCCGCAGCAGCCGCCGACGATATTGACCAGTCCTGCCTCGGCCCAGTCGCCCAGATGCCCGGCGGTCTCGTCGGGGGTTTCGTCGTAACCGCCCATCTCGTTGGGCAGGCCGGCGTTGGGATAGGCGCTTATGCGGGTGTCGGCCACTTCGGACAGGGTGCGCACGTGCTGGCGCATCTCGTCGGCCCCCAGCGCACAGTTGAGGCCCACCGAGAAGGGCTGTGCATGGCTCATCGAGACCCAGAAGGCCTCGGGCGTCTGGCCCGTGAGCGTTCGGCCCGAACGGTCGGTGATGGTGCCCGAGATCATCAGCGGAGGCACGGTCAGGCCTTCGTCGGCCAGGCTGTCGATGGCGAAAAGCGCAGCCTTGGCGTTGAGCGTGTCGAAGATCGTCTCGACCAGCAGCAGGTCGACCCCGGCCTCGATCAGGGCGCGTGCGGCCTCGCCATAGGCGCGGGCCAGGTCGTCGAAGGTGACGGCACGATAGCCCGGGTCGTTCACATCGGGGCTGAGGCTGGCGGTCTGGTTGGTCGGCCCGATCCCGCCGGCGACCCAGCGGGGCCGGTCGGGTGTCGAAACGGCATCTGCGGCTTCGCGTGCCAGGCGCACGCTTTCCGCGTTCATCTCGGCGACAAGGCTCTGCATGCCGTAATCGGCCTGGCTGATCGCATTGGCGCCAAAGGTATTGGTGCACAGGATATCCGCGCCCGCCTCCAGAAAGGCGGTGTGAATGTCGCGGATCATCTCGGGCTGCGTCAGGCTGAGCAATTCGCTGTTGCCGCCCACATCGCTTTTCCAGTCGGCAAAGCGGGTGCCGCGGTAAACGTCCTCGCCCGGTTTGTGCTGCTGGATCATGGTGCCCATGGCCCCGTCCAGCACCAGGATGCGGTCTGCGGCATGGGCCGTGATGTCGGTCTCGGTCATCTCGTCTCTCCTCAGGCGGCGCTCTCGGCCGTGATATCTGGTGTCAGCCCAAGCGCGCGGCACACCGCGAGGCTGACTTCGGGCCGATTGAGTGTATAGAAATGGAACTCGGACAGGCCCGCGTCCAGCAAAAGGCGGCATTGTTCCGTGGCGACAGTGGTGGCGACCATGGCGCGGGTCTCGGGCGCGTCGTCCAGCCCGTCGAACATCCGCGCCAGCCAGTCGGGCACAGAGGCGCCGCACATGGCCGAGAACCGCTTGATCCCGGCGAAATTCGTCACCGGCATGACCCCCGGTACAATCGGCGCCGTGATGCCGGCGGCGCGGGCCCGGTCCACGAAGCGCAGGACGACATCCGTATCAAAGGCGTATTGCGTGATCGCCCGGGCCGCGCCCGCATCCAGCTTGCGTTTGAGATGGTCCAGATCGGCCTGGGCACTCGCGGCTTCGGGGTGAACCTCGGGATATGCGGCGACCGAGATGTCGAAATCGGCCACCCGCCGCAGCCCGGCCACCAGTTCGGCCGCGTCGCCATAGCCGTCCGCGGCAAGGCTCTGCCCCTCGGGCAGGTCGCCGCGCAGTGCCACGATGCGGGTTATGCCCTTGCCGTGCAGGCCCCGGGCCAGGTCGTCGATTTCGTCCCGGCTGGCGCCCACGCAGGTCAGGTGATGGGCCACCGGACGCCCGGTGCGCGCGCCGATCATGTCCACAACGCGGGCGGTGCGGTCGCGGGTGCTGCCACCGGCGCCATAGGTGACCGAGAAATAGTCGGGATTGGAACCGGCGAGTTGATCGACGGTCTGCGCAAGGGCCGCTTCGCCCGCATCGGTCTTGGGCGGGAACAGTTCGAAGGACACAGAGGCGGGGGGATCGGGGTAGAGCCCGGTCATGCGTGGTTCTCCATGGTCTGGAAGGGCGGAACAAGTGGGGCAGGGCCGGGGCGCGGTCGCGCCCCGGCAAAGGCTTGTCACTCCGGCTTGCGGAAGTGCTGGATGCCCCAGGCGAGGTGGCCCGCGTCCGCGGCCTTGACCCAGTTCTCCAGGCCGACAGCCATCTTGTCGAGATACTCGGCCGAGGCCCCGGCCTCGCGCAGTTTCGCGTAGTTGGCCAGCAGTTCCTCGCGCACCCTGGCATAGTGCGTGCGCAGATCACTGGTTGCCTCTTCCTGTTCAACGGTCTCGAAGCCCAGCGCCTCGGCCGCCTCGCGGTAGAAACGGGGTGATCCCAGGCTGTTGAGTTGCAGGCGGTCATAGACCGGTTGCAGAATGCTCGGGTCGGCGTCGTCGGCCTGCATCGGGTCGGTGAAGATCAGGTGCCCGCCCGGCTTGAGCACGCGCCAGGCCTCGGCAAGAACCTTGTCCCGCTGGTCGGAATGCAGGAAGCTGTCCTGGCTCCAGACCACGTCGCAGCTGGCATCGGCCTCGGGCACATCCTCGAAGACGCCGTGGTTGACCGAGATCTTGCCGGTCAGCTTGGCGGCGCGGATCTTGCCCAGGTTGTACTCGTTCTGCGTCTCCGAGATGTTCAGGCAGACTGCGTCGCAATCGGTCTTGCGCACCAGGGTCCGCATCGCGCCGCCATAGCCCGCGCCCATGTCCAGCACCCGTGCCGAGGCGTCGAGGGCTGGCAACCGGTCGATCATCGACTCGATGGTCCGATCCGAGGCGGTGCGGATGTCCGGCGTTTCGGCATAGCGGCCGATGTGCAGGTCCTCGCCGCCCCAGATCGTGGAATAGAATGTGTCGGCGTCGTCGCTGTCATAGTAGTCCTCGGTGATGTCGCGGATGTCTTCCTTGCCATCCTCGGAGGTGCCCCAGCGCACAAGGTGCAGCGCCGATTTCTCGGCCACGTGGATGAAGAAATCCGGGTCGTCCTCGGCATAGGTTTCCTGGAAGTCGCCGTAGGTGCGCACCCGCTCGAAGCCTGCCTCGGAGAGCAGACGCCGCATGTAGGTCTTGCGGATCGGGCACATGTTCAGCGTGTAGGACGCGCCGTCGGGAAACGAATAGCGCATCCGGCACAGCCCTTCGTCGACGTGGTCCGGCTCGGCGGTGACCTTGTCGCCGCAGTAGTAAAACTTGTGCTTGGTCGAATAGCCCTGGTCGAGCATGGCGTCATAGTTGCGCTGGTCCAGGATCAGCAGCCCGTCATGCTTGAGCGCGGCATAGAACTCGGCCAGGGCGCGGCGGCGTTCGGATTCCTTGTGCAGGTGGGTGAAGGAATTGCCCAGGCAGACGATCGCGTCGTACTTGCCGTTGATGTCGCGGTTGAGCCAGCGCCAGTCGGCCTGTGCGGTCTTGAGGATCAACCCGCGGGCCTGGCCGTTCTCGAAGGCCTTGGCCACCATCGAGGCGGCCCCGTCCGAGGCTGTCACGTCGAAGCCCGCCTCGGTCAGCCGGACCGAGTGGAAGCCGGTGCCGCAGGCAACGTCAAGCACCCGTTCCTTGCCGCGGGCCCGCAGGATGTCGATGAAGAACTGGCCCTCGCTCTCGGCGCGGCCTTCCCAGTCGATCAACTCGTCCCATTTGTCGACGAAGGTGCTGACGTATTCCTTGCGGTAATGATCGGTCTCGCGATCGGCCAGCGGATCGTCGCTGTAGACCTGGTCGGTCATGGTCAGCTCGGCGTTCTCGGCCATCGTGTCGCTCATTTTTGTCTCCGTTCCAGACTGTCCTGCCACCGGCGATGCGGATGCTCGCCGGGCGCGCAAGGTCCTTGCGCGAGTCCCTGAGGACTGCACTGATTTCTTCGCCCATTTCGATGTTGGCTCCGGGCGCGTTGTCGCGCCGGGCAAGGCACTGTTGTCGGGTCCAGCCTCTGCGCGGGGCACCGCCAGCTCTGGTCGTCGGTCTGGCTCTGGCGCAGTGCGTCAGGGTGCGGCCCAACATGCTGCGACAGCATAATGGACAAAAAGCGACTATTCAACAGGATTTTGCGACATTTTGTACAAGGTGCTGATTTGGCTGGGAAAAGACTTGGTTTCAGTGGTCTTTGCGGCTGCGGAAAACGGCGTCTGCGACATCGGGTGCGCCCCCGCGTCGTTGCGAATACGACACCGGCGAATCCTGCGGCGGTGCGGGGCCGGAAGACCGGCCGCAGAACGCAGAACGGCCCGGCACCTTGTGGGCGCCGGGCCGTTTTCCAGAGTCGTGTTTTCGGGCGCGGTCAGGTCGCGCTGGAACGCATGCCATCCTCGGCGGCGGCGGTGGGCACGAGGGCCTTGACGAGGTCTGTCATCTTGAGCACGCCGACTTGCTCGCCGCCGCGGGTGACGCAGTAGGTCAGGTCGGTCTGACCTTCAGATCGGGCGATCACCGATTCCAGGGTGTCGTCCCAGTCGACCTCGCCCGCGACGGTGTCGGGCCTGTGGTCCGTCTTCTCCATCACCGAACGCACACGCAAAACGCGGGCGCGGTTGATGTCGGAAATGAAGTCCACGATGTAGGGATCGTTGGGCTTCATCAGGATATCCTGAGGCTCGCCCTGCTGGACAACGTAGCCGTCCTTGAGGATCACCAGGTGGTCGGCCAGCTTGAGGGCCTCGTCCAGGTCGTGGCTGATGAAGACCACCGTCTTTTTCAGTTCAGCCTGAAGTTCCAGCAGCAGATCCTGCATGTCGGTCCGGATCAATGGGTCGAGGGCCGAGAAGGCCTCGTCCATGAGCATCACCGGCGAGTTCGAGGTCAGCGCCCGGGCGATGCCCACACGCTGCTGCATGCCGCCCGACAGCTGGTGTGGGTACTGGTCGCCCACCCCCTGGAGGCCGACGCGCTCCAGCCACTTGTTGGCCTCGCTCTCGTACTCGGACCGGGGCACGCCGCGCACGTCCAACGCCATGCCGGCGTTCTCGAGCACGGTCCGGTGCGGCAGAAGTGCGAAGTGCTGGAACACCATGGACATCTCTTCGCGGCGCAGGCGGCGCAGCTCTTTCTCGTCCACGCCGACGACGTCGACGCCGTCCAGTTCAACCTCGCCCGCGGTTGGTTCGATCAGGCGGTTCAGGTGGCGGATCAGGGTCGACTTGCCCGACCCCGACAGCCCCATCATCACCGTGATGTCGCCTTCCTTGACGTCGACGTTGATATTGTTGAGGCCAAGGACATGCCGGTGTTCTTCCAGCAGTTCTTCCTTGCCCATGCCGGCCCTGACCCGGTCCAGCACGCTGGCAGGGTCGGCCCCGAAGATCTTGTAGAGGTCGCGGATCGCGATCTTTGTTTTCTTCTCGGATGCACTCATGGGTCAGCCTTTCTGCGCAGAGTTGATGCGGTCCAGAGCGGCTTTCGTCGTGCGGTCCAGCATGACCGCCAGAAGCACGATGCCCAGACCCGAGACAAGGCCGACGCCCAGTTCGAGGTTGTTGATGCCGCGCAGCACAAGCACGCCGAGACCCGGTGCCGAGACCAGCGAGGCGATGACGACCATGGCCAGGCTCATCATGATGGTCTGGTTCACACCCGCCATGATGTTGGGCAGGGCCAGCGGAATCTGCACACCGTAGAGCTTTTGCCGATCCGTCATGCCGAAGGCCTCGGCGGCCTCGATCACCGATTCATCGACCATGCGGATGCCGAGGTCGGTCAGGCGGATCACCGGCACGATGGCGTAGAGGATGATCGCAATTCCGTAGAGTTTCGGCTCGGTCACCGAAAACAGGAAGATCAGCGGGATCAGGTAGACGAAGGGTGGCAGCGTCTGGAGCATGTCCAGTATCGGGATCGTCCCCGCCCGCAGGCGGTCGGATCGGGACATGGCGATGCCGATGGGTACCCCGATCAGGACGCAGAGGAAGGCGCAGACCATGATGATCGCCAGCGTCTGCATGGCGTAGCTGTAGTAATCGACAAAGGCCAGACCGCCGAGGCTGAGCGCCACGAAGGTCAGCAGGCGCCAGGACTTGGACACGAACCAGACGATGGCAAGAAGCAGCGGAATGACAATCCACCAGGGCGTGTTGAGGATGCCGTAGAGCGCCCCCTCCAGCAGCCACGACAGCGGCTGGGTGAGCGGGTCAAGCACCAAGCTGACCGAGTCCTTCACGGCGAGAAATCCGTTCTCGAGCCCCAGTGTCACGTTGCGCGCCTGCGGAAAGGCCGCGCAGGATTCATTGAGCGCGTCCATCGACGGGAAGGGAAGCTCCCAGATCGAGGTCGAGGGCTCTTCGCCCGAGCTCTGCGCGACAAGCGCCTCCATCGACATTGGCGCGGCGCCGTCACCGCCGGCCCCGCACCACTCCTCGAGCCCCAGGGCCCGGAAAACGAAATCATAAGTTGCCATATCTTGATCCCCATTTGTGCCCCGGCAGCATCCGCCCCCCAGCGCATAAAAAGACGGGGCCGATGTTAAGCCGGCCCCGTCAAGTCATTCAAGCGCGTTACTGGTCCAGAAGCGCGGTCAGCTTGCTGCGCGCTTCGTCGCTCAGCCAGCCAGTCCACTCGTCCTGGAAGTTGGTCAGGTAGTAAACCGCCGCCTCGTCAGCCGAGGCGTTGTTCTCGTCCTTCCAGGCCAGCACACTGCTCATGTCCGAGGTCTTGAAGGTCATGTTCTGCAGGAATTCGAACACGTCCGGGTTGTTTTCCTGAAAGGTGCTGGTGGTCGCCGTCACGATCGGCGCGGCCGGGAAGTCCGACACGCCGGGATTGTCCGCATCCGAGTTCTGGTTGCGAGCGTGGATCTCGTCGTCGACTTCGCCCAGGTCCACCTTGGTCATGTCGTACTTGCCAAGCGGAACCGTCGGACCCCAGTAGTAGCCGAACCACGGATCCTCGTTGAGGACGGCGTCGGCCATCGAGGTAGCCAGCACCTGGCCCGAGCCCGCGTCGAAGATCTCGATGTCGTTGCCTTCAAGGTCCAGCGCTTCGGACAGGTTGTCGCTGACCACGCGGCAGCCCCAGCCTTCGGGGCAGTTGTAGAAGCGCCCGCCGGCCAGTTCCGGATTCTCGAGGATGCCCTCGATGGTGGTCAGTTCGGGGTGCTCTTCGGCCAGATATGTGGGGATCCACCAGCCCTCGACACCGCCGGGATCAAGCACGGGCCCGGCTTCAACGACCTTGCCGTCATCTTTCAGCTCGGTGTAGGTGTCGCCGGTCGAGTTCAGCCAAAGCTCGGTCACGATGTCGGGCTCACCGTTCTCGGCGACCGAGGTGACCGCCGGGATGGTGTCCGAGGGAACGACGCTGACGTCACAGCCATAGCCCTGCTCCATCACGAACGAAGCGACGCTGGTCACGACCTGCGCCGAGGCCCAGTTCATCTCGGTGATTGACACTTCACCACACTCGCCCGATTGCGCTTGGGCGGCCATCGGGGCGGCGAATGCGCCGGCGGCCAGAATAAGCGGTAGTTTCTTCATCAGTCAGTCCTTTCGGTTTTTCGCGCCTCTTCCAACCTTTCGCATCGCGAAAGGGTGCAAACCATTTGGTCCTGCATCGGGAAGTTCCGTATTCTCGATACAACGAAGGGTCATATGAGCCCTGTTGTCAGAAAACCGGATACGGCGGCATGTCATGGTCCTTAGCCATGGCGAATTAGTTAGCCAAGTCGCCGAGGGATTTCAACCCCGCTCGCGGCTAGGTTCCCTGATTCCCTCGCGCTGCATTTTCCTGCGCGACACGCCACGCGCCGAAAGCGACAATACCGACCCTTGCTGGCCATGCTTCCGGGTAGGGTCAGAAGTCCACCGAAACGCCCGGAAGCTGAAGCGCCTTCATTAGGTCGCGCAATTCCTGGCGCGCGGCCAGGTTCGAGATGCTCAGGCTCTTGACCCCGATATCGCGCAGGTCCAGCAGGGTCAGCCCGCGCGGGAAAAGCTCGCGGAAGATGACACGTTCGCCGAAGCCGGGCGCGGGGCGGAAGCCGATCCGCTTGCTCAGCTTGCCGACGGCCTTTTCCATCTTCTGCTTGTTTACCATGTTCTGTGCACCAAGGCGGTTGCGCACGACGACCCAGTCGATCGCGTCGAACCCGGCCTGTGCGCGCAGTTGCCGCGCGTTCCAGACCATCGCGGAATAGACCGAGGGCCCCTTGATCGTCTCGCCGTCCGCGTCGATCTGCGCGAGCAGGTCGAAATCGATGAAGCTGTCGTTGAGCGGTGTGATCAGCGTATCGGCCAGCGAATGCGCCACCTGGCTAAGGCGGGTGTGGCTGCCCGGGCAGTCAATCAGGATGAAGTCGTTGTCGGCCTCCAGCCCGGCTACGGCCTTGGACAGGCGATGGTCGAAGATGTTCTCGCCCTCATCCAGGGTGTCGGGGTCGATCTCGGGCAGGTCGTTCCAGCTGGGCATGGGCAGGTCGAGACCCTCGGCCGCCATGAAGGCGTGGCGGTTCTCGATGTAGCGGGCCAGGGTCTTCTGGCGCAGGTCAAGGTCCAGCACGCCGACCGGCCGTCCCTGGCGCGCCAGTGCCGTAGCCACGTGCATGGAGACGGTCGACTTGCCCGCCCCGCCCTTTTCGTTCCCGACGACGATGATGTGTGCCAAGGCATTGTCCCTTCCTCTGGCCCGGGTCCCCACCCGGAGCGTTCGCGTAACGATAGGGGGGCGCGGGTGCAAGGAAAAGCAGGCGCCACGCGCGACGCTTGACTTGTGCCGCCGAAAGTCGCATGTCCCACTGTAACGGATGCTGCTGCCGCGTGAGCAGGGCGCCACCCCGCCGGTGATGATAATCGCCCGGGGGCCTCATCGACCGAGGCAAGGCGCGACCACGGCATCGTTTGAGACAGGTTCCCACCATCACGCAGGGGTGCCGCGCCGGACCGGCGTGCGGGCAATGACGCCTGTACGCGAGGGCGTCGGTGCAACCCTATGGCCGGCCCGCGTCAATGCGGTCGGTCTGCCGTGCGGTCCATGACGGGCCGCGCAGAAGGACACTACATGGATTTCGATATGCTGGGCCTTGCGCCCCGCCTCACCAAGGCCCTGGCCGAACAGGGCATTTCCGAACCGACGCCGATCCAGGCCCAGGCCATCCCGCACGCCATGAACGGCCGCGATGTCATGGGCCTGGCCCAGACCGGCACCGGCAAGACCGCGGCCTTCGGCCTGCCGATGATCGACGCGCTGCTGAAGTCGCAGGGCAAGGCCGCGCCGAAGACGGCCAAGGGCCTTATCCTCGCACCGACGCGCGAACTCGCCAAACAGATCGCCGACAACCTGACCGCCTACACCGAGGGCACCCACCTCAAGACCGTCCTGGTCGTGGGCGGGGCCGGGATCACCGGGCAGATGCGGCGGATGGAAAAGGGCTGTGCCCTGCTCGTCGCCACGCCGGGGCGCCTGATCGACCTGCTGGACCGCGGCGCGGTGCGCCTGGACGAGACGGAATACCTGGTGCTGGACGAGGCCGACCAGATGCTCGACATGGGCTTCATCCACGCGCTGCGAAAGATCGCGCCGCTGCTGCCCGACGATCGTCAGACCATGCTGTTCTCGGCCACCATGCCAAAGCAGATGTCCGAATTGGCCGATACCTACCTGTCCAACCCGATCCGGGTGCAGGTCAGCGCGCCGGGCAAGGCCGCTGACAAGATCGCCCAGACCGTGCATTTCATCGCCAAGGCCGAGAAGCCCGATCTTATGGTCGAGCTTCTGGACGGCCACCGCGAGGAGCGCGCCATCGTCTTCGGCCGCACCAAGCACGGGTCCGAGAAACTTTACCGCAAACTTGAGAAAGCGGGTTTCGCCGCGGCCTCGATCCACGGCAACAAGAGCCAAGGCCAGCGTGACCGCGCGCTCAAGGCCTTCAAGGCCGGCGAGGTCAAGGTGCTTGTGGCCACCGATGTTGCGGCGCGGGGGCTCGATATTCCCGAGGTCAAGCACATCTACAACTTCGACCTGCCCAACGTGCCAGAGAACTACGTTCACCGTATCGGCCGCACGGCGCGGGCGGGGGCCGACGGGATGGCCATCGCCTTCTGTGCGCCCGACGAGATGGGCGAGCTGCGCGCCATCCAGAAAGCGATGAAGGCCGATATCCCCATCGCATCGGGGCGCCCCTGGCAGGTGGAAGAGCCGCAGCCCAAGCGCGGCGGCGCAGGCCGGCGAGGTGGGTCCGGTGGATCGGGCAAGGCCCCAGGCGGCGCGGCCAAGCACAGCTTCGCCACGTGATCGACTACGAAAGCTGATCGCTCAACGGGGGATGACGCCCCATGGCCAGGGACAGAGCCCGGTCCGAAGACTACGTCAGCCC
>NZ_JBKOTX010000150.1:0-14277 GCF_047086965.1 Roseovarius halophilus (ex Wu et al. 2025)
GGCCCAAAGGGCAACGCCTGCCAATACCAAACCTGATTGACGCTCCGCGACAAGCAAAACGCACAAAAAACTTGATGGTGGCGGCAAAGTCCGCCATCGTCATCTATGTCGCGACCAAGGATCCTCATCCTGATTGACGCGCAACTCTCAGCCAGATTGTCGCGCTACAGTCTTGCCAATACCGCCGCGACCCGCGACCAGATATGGAACTCCAGCAGGAACAAGGCGCCCTGCGACCCATTCCTGCTCCGGCGGCTCAACACTGAAACGGCCGATCCCCATTTCGATCAGGCGACGGCGGCGCTGATGCCATGGCTTTTCACGGAGGCACTGGTTCAGCCAGTCCTGAATAACCCAGTCACATTCTTCCTGGTCGAGGGAAAAGCCTTCCAAAATTGTGTCGTCGTTTTTAGGGTATCGAAAACTGCGGATCGAGACAGGCAAGGACTGAACTTTCAGGCGTGCGCAGATATTTCGACCCGCCTTGATGCCGTCGGTGTCTTTGTAGTTCGGGATCAAGACCAGGTCGCGCGCTGTTGCCTGATCATCGGTGAGATCGCTCCATGCGAGGGATTCGTATCCGAGAGCCGAGAGCCTGTCGGCGACAGCCTGTGTCTGACACAGTAAGAGGGTTGAAAGCTTCATTGATCTGCTCGTATTTGCTTGTTTGCGTTCACGCCCGGCAAGGCGTGGAGGGGAAATAGTTCCCAGGGCAGGCGTCGAAAAACACAGATCGAAAAAGTTCTTGACAGGTGCTTCCAGCGTTTCCGGTGATTTGGGAATCCCGTCGTTGCCAAAAGTTCCTAGGAACAAAATAAATCTTAAAATCAATAGCTTTCGAGATTTTCCCGTTCCTGGGAACGAGTATTCCCGGGAATAGATTTTTCCTTAATTTCAATGGTTTCCGGTTCCGCCTTACTGCGTAAGGTGCGGCAACGGCTTGGCCTGCCGAGCCGCTTTTTGCGCTACGAAGGGGTAAATCGCTTCTGAGATGGCCGCTCTGGCACATATCCCCTCCGCACAGGATGAAAGGGATGCCATGACAGACATACAGACAGCAGTGGAGCACGACCTCAGCCTTATAGCCGGTAACCTTGACTCAGCGTTTCCGGAGGGCGCACCGGTGTTTATCATAGCAGTTGGACAAGAAGGCTTCATTGAGAACCGGATCATCGCGAATATCATGGTCGACTACCTCGGCAACGTGACATTCCGGGGGCCGGTTAACGATAAGGCCCATCTCTTCCTCCACCTCTTCGACTATCGCGTCGAATGGCACCGCGGCGCCCCGATGACATACACGCTGTGCGGCTGTGCAAGGAGGCTGAGCGCGCATGAGCGGATGGTCGGGCGGCAGCGAGGAGATCTCCTATGATACCCATTGAAGCGCGCATTGATGAATTGGAGGAACATCTGGGCCTTGTCGCGGCCTGGCTCGAGTATCGGTTCCCAGAACTCGGCCAAATCCGGTTGCACAGTGCAATCCAAGATGAAGGGGTGTCGACGCAAACGATTGCCGCTGTTCTGGTCGATGCAAACAGTGAAGGCTTCGGCCCGGGCATGGCGGTCGCAGAGGCAAAGCGTTGCCTGGGAATGTTTGGCTGGAACGTTAACTGGTTCAGCGGATCGCCTGTCGCCGCCGGGGTCTGGTCGGATGCGGTGCCGTTGCTTGCGCGCGACTGGGTGAACACGATGCTCTTGCTGGAGGATGGCGACCCGGTATTCGGGCCGGATTGAGAAATCCTGCCGAAAGTGCTGGCCGGGACCTATATTCCGTTCAAGCCTACCAAGAGAGCGAGCGCTTCCCATGAGATCCCTGCGAGCGTTGAGATTGGCATACACGCGCTCGCAGGGTCGGGAAGACGCTGCGCGAGTCGCATGAACACGCAACACCATTCCGGCGATTTCCGATCAAAATTCAAAGTTCCGACCTCCTGACCTCAACAAATTTGAGGTCCACACATGCCCGCTCCCAAGCTTTCAAAATCCAGCCTTTCCAATGCTTTGGCCGCTCTGAAAGAGCACGGCTTCGCGCCGTCCCATATAGAATTCACTTCGGACGGAGGCTTTGCCATCGACATCGAGACACCGACTACGTCACAAGACGTACCGAAATCGGACGCCGCCGGTCCGAAGAAGTGGGGAGCCAAGAGGTGAGACATCATTTTCCTGGGTTGTTGAAAGACAAGACCGCCGCCGGCTCGATCCGGTGGCGCGTTCGAGTTGAAGGCCAGCCGAACAAGAAAGTCCGGATACCCTGCGGGCCTGGCGAACCGCAGTTCCATGAGCACTACTATGCCGCGAGGGCAGGGCAGACGGTTGAGACTGTGCAGCCGAAATCGCCGAAGTCTGGCACGCTGGACGCCCTGGTTGATCGCTACCTCGACCACCTCGCTACCAAGGTCGATCGCGGCCAGGCATCGCCCCTCACATTGAAAGGGCACCGGTCGCTACTAACGCGCGGCCTCGAAGTTAAAGACCCCGACGGCGACAGAATGGGTGGCCTCGACGCAGATATGCCCACGGCGGCCTTCCTGCACATGCGTGACAAGTTCCCGAGCGGAGCGGGCCACAACCTGATCAAAGCCTTGCGCGCAGCCTATGCTTTCGGGGTGGAGCGCGAGCTCGTGAAGAGCGCAGATGCCATTCAATCCGTCCGCAAAGAACACCGAACCGGCGAGGGCGCTGTCGCGTGGAGCGTTGAAGACTTCCAGAATTTCATAGCCCATCATCGACCAGGATCGACGGCCCGTCTCTGGATCCTCTTATCTCTCAACACATTGCCCAGGATTGGAGATGTCCCAGGACTCGGGTGGCCGCACGTTCATGACGGGGTCTTGTCATATCAGCCGTCGAAGCGTGGTTCCGCCCCGGTGTCCGTGCCGCTCCTCGGCTGGCTGCAAGAAGAACTTGAACGCCACCCGAAAGCCAAAAACGGGCCTTTTATTCGAACAGAAGCCGGTGCGCCGTTTCGATCCTCCGAAGCCCTCCGAAACCGGATCCAGAAATGGACAGCCGCAGCCGGACTGCCGCGCGGACGCACGCAGCACGGCGTCCGAAAAGGCGCTGCGGCTTTGCTCGTTGCGGCCGGCGCAACTCAGTATGAAGTCATGTCGGTAATGGCGCACACCGAAGCAAAGACCTCGGAAGTCTACACTCGGAGCGCTGAGCGGGGTCGTCTTGCGGCTTCCGGAATCGCGCGACTCGACAGTCTTGACTTTGAAAAGATGGACCACGGCAATTCTGGCGTGGTCCAAAATGAAGAAAAAATCCAATAAAAAAACGCTATAATAGGCAAATGGTAGGCCCGGAGGGACTCGAACCCCCAACCAAAGCGTTATGAGCGCTCTGCTCTAACCAATTGAGCTACAGGCCCGCCAGCCCTTTCCGCTACGCCGAAAAGGGCTGGCGCGTCAATACCGGAGCGTCAGCGCGGGTCGAACCGGCCGATGGGCTTCTTGAGGTAGCTGTGTCCGTCCGCCTCGGGCTCGGGCAGGCGGCCGCCGCGGATGTTGACCTGCAGTGCCTCCAGCATCCGCGCAGGCAGTTTCAGCGTCTGGTCGCGCGCCTCGCGGGTGGCGATGAATTCCGCCTTGCCGATGCCGTCCTTGACGTGGCGGTTGCTCAGGCGGTGTTCGGCCACCGTGGCCATGTATTGCGGGGCCACGCCCGGCGCTGGATAATCATGCCCGACATAGAGCCGCGTCTGGCCGGGCAGATCGAGGATGGCGCGGATGGAATTCCACAGGTCCTCGGTGCTGCCGCCGGGGAAATCGGCCCGGCTGGTGCCCGAGGCGGGCATCATCAGCGTGTCGTGCACGAAGGCCGCATCGCCGGCCACATAGGTGATCGAGGCCAGCGTATGCCCGGGCGAGAACATCACCTTGACCGGAATTTCGCCGACCATGAACTCCTCGCCCTCGGCGAAAAGCCTGTCCCACTGGCCGCCGTCGGTGGTCAGCTCGGGTAGGTGGTAAAGGCCTTGCCACAACTGCTGCACGCCGGTGACCTTGTCGCCGATGGCATGGGGCGCGCCGAGCTTTTCTTTCAGGTAGGGTCCGGCGCTGAAGTGGTCGGCATGGGGGTGGGTGTCGAGCACCCAGTCCACCGTCAACCCCTCCTCCTGGACATAGTCGAGGATCTCGTCGGCGCTGTCGGTGCTGACGGCCCCGGCTTCGGGGAAGTAGTTCCAGACCGGGTCCACGATGGCCGCGCGCCGCGTTTTCGGGTCGTGGAAGACATATTGCAGGCTGCCGGTGGGGCGGTCGAAGAAGGCCCGTACGACGGGGGAAGGGGTTTGCGAGGTCATGCTCGTTCCTTTCAAATATTAGAATTCCGTAATGTGATTTGGGGGCGATAGCGCGCAGGTCAACCCCGCCCGTTGCCCTGATTTCAAAAACAGGCTATCGCGCGGCTGGATAATGCAGGGCGGGAGCAGGCGCACAATGGCGGACGAGGGCGAGGGGCTGACCTATGCGGCGGCCGGTGTGGACATCGCGGCGGGCAATGCGCTGGTTGACCGGATCAAGCCCGCGGCCAAGCGCACCGACCGGCCCGGCGTCATGGCCGGGCTGGGCGGCTTCGGCGGGTTGTTCGACCTGAAAGCGGCCGGCTTTGACGACCCGGTGCTTGTCGCCGCGACCGACGGGGTGGGCACCAAACTGCGCATTGCCATCGACACCGGAGACCTGGGCGGCGTCGGCATCGACCTTGTCGCCATGTGCGTGAACGATCTTGTCTGCCAGGGGGCCGAGCCGCTTTTCTTCCTCGATTACTTTGCCACCGGCAAGCTGGAGCCTGACAGCGCGGCCCGGGTGATCGAGGGCATCGCCAGGGGCTGCGAGGACAGCGGCTGTGCCCTGATCGGGGGCGAGACGGCAGAAATGCCCGGCATGTATGCGGGCGGCGATTTCGATCTTGCGGGGTTTGCCGTGGGCGCGATGGAACGCGGCACCGCCTTGCCCGCGGGCGTGGCCGAGGGCGACGTGCTGCTGGGGCTGGCCAGCAACGGGGTGCATTCCAACGGCTATTCGCTGGTGCGCCGGGTGGTTGCGCAGTCGGGCCTTGGCTGGGGCGAGGCCTGCCCCTGGGGCGCGGGCACGCTGGGCGCGGCCCTGCTGGCGCCGACGCGGCTTTACGTCAAGCAGGTGCTGGCCGCGATCCGCGCCGGTGGCGTGCATGGCCTGGCCCATATCACCGGTGGCGGGCTGACCGAGAACCTGCCGCGCGTCCTGCCCGATGGGCTGGGCGCCGAGGTCGACCTCGACGCCTGGACCCTGCCGCCGGTCTTCCGCTGGCTGGCCGAGCAGGGCGGCATGGGGCCGGACGAGATGCTCAAGACCTTCAACAGCGGCATCGGCATGGTCGTCGTGGTGCAGGCGGATCAGGCGGACCGCGTCGCCGCGACGCTGGAGGACGCGGGCGAGGACGTGGCCCGCCTGGGTCGGGTCACGGCAGGCGCGGGTGTCAGCTATCGGGGCATGCTTTTTTGACCAAGCGGGTCGCTATCCTGATTTCTGGCGGCGGGTCCAACATGGCGGTGTTGGCCGACAGCATGCAGGGCGATCATCCGGCACGGCCCTGCCTGGTGGTGTCGAATATCGCCGATGCGTGCGGGCTGACCAAGGCCCACGCGCGAGGCATTCCCACCGTCACGGTCGATCATCGGGACTTCATCAAAGACAGGGAAGCATTTGAAACTGAATTGATTTCCCAGATTGAGCCCCATGCGCCTGACATCCTGTGCCTGGCCGGGTTCATGCGTATCCTGACCCCGCTGTTCATCACGCATTACACGGGGCGGATGCTGAACATCCACCCCTCGCTGCTGCCCCGCTACAAGGGGTTGAACACCCATGCCCGTGCGCTGGCGGCCGGTGATGCCGAGGCAGGGTGCAGCGTGCACGAGGTCACGGCCGACCTGGACGGCGGACCGATCCTGGGCCGGGCGCGGGTGCCGGTGCATGCCGATGACAGCGCCGAAACGCTCGCAGCGCGGGTGCTGGAACAGGAGCACAGACTTTATCCGGCGGTGCTTCGGCGCTTCGCGGCGGGAGACCGGACGCCGGTTCATCTTCCCTGACTTTCGGTCCTCGGAAAAACAGGCTAAAGCGACGACATGAAAACCATTACCCAGACCGAAGACCTCGCCGCCTTCTGCGCGGAGGCCGCCAAGCATCCCTACGTCACTGTCGACACGGAGTTCCTGCGCGAACGGACCTATTACTCCAAACTCTGCCTGGTGCAGCTGGCCTTTCCGGGCGAGGGCGACGGGAACGCGGTCCTTGTCGACCCGCTGGTCGATGGGCTCTCGCTGGAGCCGCTCTACGACCTGTTCCGGGATCATGGCGTGGTCAAGGTTTTCCATGCCGCGCGCCAGGACCTGGAGATTTTCCACGTCGATGCCGGGATCATTCCCGAGCCGCTGTTTGACACGCAGGTCGCGGCCATGGTCTGCGGATTCGGTGAACAGGTCGGCTATGAAACCCTCGTGCGCAAGATCGCCAAGGCCTCGCTGGACAAGTCCAGCCGCTTCACCGACTGGTCGCGCCGCCCGCTGACCGAGGCGCAGAAGACCTATGCCCTGGCCGATGTCACACACCTGCGGGTCATCTACGAGGAACTGGACCGCCAGATCACACGGTCGGGACGCAAGAAATGGGTGGCCGAGGAAATGGCTGTGCTCCAGGACCCGGCGACATACCGGGTCGATCCCGCCACTGCCTGGATGCGCATCAAGACGCGGACAAGCTCGGGCAAGGTTCTGGCAATTGTGCGCGAACTGGCGCGCTTTCGCGAGGCCCATGCCCAGGCGCGCAACATTCCGCGCAACCGGGTTTTCAAGGATGATGCGCTGGTCGAGCTGGCCTCGACCAAGCCGCAGTCGGAAAAGGACCTGTCGCGGTCGCGCCTCCTGCTGCGCGAGGCCCGCCGCGGCGAGATCGCCGAGGGCATCCTGCGCGCGGTCAGGGCCGGTCTGGACACGCCCCCCGAAGAGGTGCCGCAGCCCGACCGCTCGCGCGAGAAACTGCAGGTGAACCCGGCGCTGGCGGACATGCTGCGGGTTCTGCTCAAGGCCAAGGCCGAGGGCGAGGGCGTGGCGCAGAAACTGATCGCCAGTTCCGCCGACCTGGATGCGCTGGCCGCCGGGGAACGCGATATTCCCGCCCTGAAGGGCTGGCGGCGCGAGGTCTTCGGGGCGGATGCCCTGCGGCTCTGTGACGGCGAGATCGGCCTGGTCGTGCAGGGCCAGAGGGTGGTGGCGCAGGCGCTCTGAGCGGGGCGGCGACGCATTATGCGTCGCCCGCGCCTGGCTGGCGCAGGCGCCCGCCCGTGCCCGGCGGTCGGCCCGTCAGGGTCGGGCGCTGCGGCTGTTTTCGGCGCCCGTCACACGCAGACTGCGCAGGCCGGCCACCTCTGACGGGTCGAGGGTATATCCCACCGTGATCTGCCGGCTGCGGGCCGGGCCCTGCGCCTCGAAATCGGGCGGCGCCTCGGCCCGCAATTCCAGTGTCAGAACGCCGTTTTCGATGGAGAGGGGCACAAGCGCGGCGTTGAAATAGCCCGGGCTGTCGGCCTCGCCGGTGGCCGAGACGATGGCGCCATAGGGGGTGCGGTCGACGGAGAGCGCGGTGATGCGCTGCACCGGCACGCGTTGGTCGGTGACGATCAGTTGCCGGCCCGAGGGCACCAGCGGCCGGGCCTCCTGCGGGGCGGCACTGGCCGCAGCCCGGGCGGTGCGATCGCCGCCGCCGAACCAGTTGAGCGGATTAACGGCACTGTCGGCCAGTCGGGCACAGCCCGAGGTGGTTGTCACAACGAGTGCTGACAGAAGAATGCCGCGCCGCATGTCTTGCCCCCGGGGTTGCTGGCCTGATCCTGGCCCAGCCAAGGCTTAGCGCGGCTTGACACCCGTGAAAAGCGCCCACTGGACGCCGCCGGTGCGCAGGCTTACATCACAGACAGGACAGACAGGAGCGCGCGGATGGCCACGGAGAATTTTGAAGAGATTGTCGAGACCTTCGAATTCCTGGACGACTGGGAGGATCGCTATGCCCATGTGATCGACATGGGCAAGGCGATGGACCCGCTGGAGGAGGCGCTGAAGGTGCCCGCCACCAAGGTCGAGGGCTGTGCCAGTCAGGTCTGGCTGGTGCCCCGGATCGAGGATGGCGTCTTTTCGTTCCGCGGGGACAGCGACGCCATGATCGTGCGCGGGCTCATCGCCACGCTCGCGGCGCTCTACAACGGGGTGCCGGTCGAAGAGGTGCCGCGCGTGGACGCTCGTGCCGAACTGGGCCGGCTGCAACTGACCGAGCATCTCTCGGCGCAGCGCTCGAACGGCCTGCGGGCCATGATCGAACGCATCCGCAGCGTCGCGGCCAGCGAGGTGGCGGCGGGCTGAGGGCACGCCGGGACGCCGCGCGTTGCCCCGGTCGGGGCAACGACGCCCGGCCGCCGTCCCGGTCGGCCGGTTCGCTGCCCCGGACCCCGGAGTTTTTCGCCAAGATGAAGATCAGGCCTGCGCGGCCAGGGCCCCGGCCAGGTCTCCGTAGCCGGTGAAACGGCGCTCAAAATCCAGGCCTAGCGTCTCGGCGCAGGCACGGGCCTTCGCGGTCAACGCCGGGTCGTCGGTCTGGGCGAGGTAGACCAGCGTCTCGTAGTGGCCGAAGTACATCTCGCGCAGTTCGGGGTGGCGGTCGAGGCCCAGCGGTTTCGTCACGAACGCGTCAAACTGGCGGGCCAGGAAATCGGTCAGATAGAAGCAGGTGATATTGTCCTCGGCGGTTGCGGCGAAGCGGGCGGTGCCCTCGAAGAAGGCATAGCAGTGCGGGCCCGGGACCATCTCGACCCCCAGGGTCTCGCAGGTGCGCTGCAAGGCGCCGCCGGTGCCGCAGTCGGCGTAGACGACGAAGATGCGCGCGTAGGCGGCGCGGTGCTTTTGCACTGCCGCGACCACCGCTGGGGTGATCTGCTCGGGGGTGTTGTGCAGGATGGCGGGCAGGCAGTGCAGGTCCATGTGGGTCCAGCCGTTGGCGCGGATCAGCGCGAGGATCTCGCGCGCCAGCGCCCCGCAGGCCAGAAGCAGGACGCTGCCCGCGCCACGGGCGGGCAGGCCGGTTTCTGTCAGCGTTTGGTCGTCCATGTCCTGGCCCCCTCGGCGGAACAGCGCCCCGCCTGGCCGGGCGCGGCCTCAGCCCGCGGCCATCTGGTTGTGCTTGCGCGCCACGTAGTCCTTGGCGGTTTCCACGGCCACGGCCGCATCGCGGCAATAGGCATCGGCGCCGATGGCCTTGCCGAATTCCTCGTTGAGCGGCGCACCGCCCACCAGCACGACATAGTCATCGCGGATGCCCTGATCGATCATGGTGTCGATCACCACCTTCATGTAGGGCATGGTCGTGGTCAGCAGGGCCGACATGCCGAGGATGTCCGGCTTGTGCTCTTCGAGCGCCTCGAGGTAGTTCTCGACCGGGTTGTTGATGCCGATGTCCACCACTTCGAAGCCCGCACCCTCCATCATCATCGACACCAGGTTCTTGCCGATGTCGTGGATGTCGCCCTTGACCGTGCCGATCACCATGGAGCCCATGCGCGGGGCGCCGGTCTCGGCCAGCAGGGGTTTGAGGATCGACATGCCGCCCTTCATGGCGTTGGCCGCCAGCAGCACCTCGGGCACGAAGAGGATGCCATCGCGGAAGTCCTTGCCGACGACGGTCATGCCGCCCACCAGCGCCTCGGTCAGGATGCGGTAGGGCGCCCAGCCGCGGTCCAGCAGGATGTTCACGCCCTCCTCGATCTCTTCCTTGAGACCGTCGTAGAGGTCGTCGAACATCTGCTCGACCAGTTCGCCGTCGTCCAGATCGGCGAGGATCAGTTCTGCGTCGTCGTCTGACATGGTGATGCCCTCATTGCCTGCAACCTGCCCCGGATTTGCGCCGAATTGCCGCATCGGGTCTGGGTTGATTGCGACATGGAGGGCCCGTCATGCGACCTTGGCGCAAATGATGCTGTCCTGGACGGGCGATGGGGTCTTTTCAAATGTTCTTTGTTCGTTCATGGTTGGGGCATGGAGAGACTGGACAAGCCACTGGGCCATGGCGCCGCGCGGGGACGCGGCGCGCTGGACAATGCCGTCGGACGGTTCGAACCCTATACGCGGGTTCGGGTCGATGACGGCTGGGGGGGCGAGGAGGCCGCGCCGCTGCTGCGCACGCAGGTGGCCGAACAGCGCCCCCGTTCAGCGATCACGCGCAATGCCTCGCCGGATCTGTCCTTCGATCGCTCGGTCAATCCCTATCGGGGGTGCGAACATGGCTGCGTCTATTGTTTCGCCCGGCCCGGCCACGCCTGGCTGGGCCTGTCGCCGGGGCTCGACTTCGAGACGCGGCTGGTCGCGCGGCCCGGGATCGCCGAGGTGCTGGAGCGGGACTTGCGGCGCAGGGCCTATCGCCCGGCGACGTTGGCCATCGGCACCTATACCGACCCCTACCAGCCCGTCGAGGCGAGCCACGGCCTGATGCGTGAGGTTCTGGAGGTGCTGCGCCGGTTCCGCCATCCGGTGGGGATCGTCACCAAGGGCAGTCTGATCGAGCGCGATATCGACATCCTGGCCGAGATGGCCGCCGAGGGGCTTTGCGCGGTCGGCGTCTCGGTGACGACGCTGTACCGGGACGTGGCCCGCAAGATGGAGCCGCGCGTGCCTACGCCGGCCCGGCGGCTGCAGGTGATCGAGCGCTTGGCCCGGGCCGGCGTGCCGGTGCGGACCTGCGCATCGCCTCTGGTGCCCGGGCTGACCGACCACGAGCTGGAGGCGATCCTGGAGGCGGGCGCGGGGGCCGGGGCCGTGGCGGCCGCGATGATCCCGCTGCGGCTGCCGCAGGAGGTCGCGGGGCTTTTCGCGGATTGGGTCGCCGAGGCCTTTCCCGACCGCGCGGGCAAGGTCATGCGGCGGGTGCGCGACCTGCATGGCGGGCAGGACTATGACCCAGAATTCGGGCGCCGCATGAGCGGGCAGGGGACCTGGGCGGCGCTCTACCAGGCGCGGTTTCAGACGGCCTGCGCGCGGCTGGGCCTGTCGCGCGAGATGCCCGCGCTGCGTTCGGATCTTTTCGCGGTGCCGCTGGACACGCCCGAGCAACCGAGCCTGTTCTAGATGGATCGACGCCCTGCCGGACGGTCAGCGCGGGTTTGGCCTCAGCCCCGCCGGCGGCGTCCGCCCCGGCGTGGGCTGGGGGCATCCGCCGCGTCCTCGGTGCCGTCGGCGGCCGAGGAAAACCCGCCAAGCGCGGCGGCGATCTGGTCCAGCGTTGGGCGCTCGCCCCTTGGCCGGGTCTCCAGGGCCTCGCGCATGGCGCGCAGATGCTCGGGGGTGGTGCCGCAGCAGCCGCCGATGATCATGGCGCCGCAATCGCGCGCCAGGGCCGCGTAATCGGCCATCAGCGCCGGGGTGCCGTCGTAATGAATATGCCCGTCCACGTATTTCGGGATGCCCGCGTTGCCCTTGGCGATCATCGGGGTGTCCGGCCCGGCGGCGGCGAACCCCAGCATGGTGCGCAGCAGATCCGAGGCACCGACACCGCAATTGGCCCCGAAGGCCAGCGGCGGATGGTCCAGTTTGCCCACCAGCTTGACCATGTCGGCGCTGGTCAGACCCATCATGGTGCGCCCCGCGGTGTCAAAGCTCATGGTGCCGCACCAGGGCATGTCCGCCAGCGCGAAGGCCTGCGCGGCGGCCTTGTATTCCTCGGGCGCGCTGATCGTCTCGACCCAGAGAACATCCACGCCGCCCGCTTTCAGCGCCTCGGCCTGTTCGTGGAAGATCTCGACGGCGATCTCGTGGGTCAGGCTGCCCATGGGGGCCATGATCTCGCCCGTGGGGCCGACCGACCCGGCGACGACAACGTCCCGCCCGGCGGTGTCGGCGACGTCGCGGCCCAGCTCGGCGGCGGCGCGGTTCAATTCGCCCACGCGATCTTGACCGTCGTGCAGCTTCAGCCGCGCGGCATTGGCCCCGAAGGAATTGGTCAGGAACAGGTCCGACCCGGCCTCGACCGCGCCGGAAGAAAGTGCGCGGATGCGGTCGGGATGGTCGAGGTTCCAAAATTCGGGCGCATCGCCCGATTGCAGCCCCATGTTGAACAGCGTGGTGCCTGTCGCCCCGTCGGCCAGCAGCCAGTCGCGCTGTGCCAGAAGGCGGGACAGGGCATTATCCGGTGTGGTCTGTGGCATGACGGGCTCCGGTCCGGTCAGAAGGGGCGCCGACGCGTGGCGGGGGCGCGGCCTCAGTTCTCGGTGGCGAGCTGCGCCTTGGCTTGCGTGAGGCATTCGGCCATCTTGGCGCGGATGGTCGCCTCGTCGGCCTTGGCGCCAAGATCGCCGGCCAGCTTGCGATAGACATCCTCGTGGCCGGCCTCCTCGAAGTCGGCCTTCACGACCTCCCGGGCATAGGCCTCGGCCGCGTCGCCGGTCTTGCCCAGAAGCTCGGCTGCCCAGAGCCCGACGAGCCTGTTGCGGCGGGCCTCGGCCTTGAACTGCATCTCAGCGTCGTGGGCGAACTTGTTCTCGAAGGCGTTTTCGCGATCATCGAAGGTGGACATGGGGCGAACCTCGTCGTTGCTGGTCTCGGGGCAGGTGTTTGATCCTGATATGCCCGCTGCGAGGCTTGCCCGCAAGGGACGCTTGCCCTAAGAGGCGCAGATGCCGCAACCCGCATCGGGTCGCCGGCGGAAACGGAGCATCAATGGCACGGCGCAACAAGATCTACGAAGGCAAGGCGAAGGTTCTCTATGAAGGTCCCGAGCCCGGCACGCTGGTTCAGTATTTCAAGGACGATGCCACCGCCAATAACGCCGAGAAGCGCGACGTTATCGACGGCAAGGGCGTGCTCAACAACCGCCTGAGCGAATTCTTCATGATGGGGCTGGGCAACATCGGCGTGCCGACCCATTTCATCAAGCGCCTGAACATGCGCGAACAGCTGATCCGGCAGGTCGAGGTGATCCCGCTCGAGGTGATCGTGCGCAACTATGCCGCCGGCTCCATGGCCAAGCGGCTGGGCCTGGAAGAAGGCACGCCGCTGCCGCGCCCGATCGTCGAATATTCTTACAAGGAGGATGCCCTGGGCGACCCGCTGGTGCCCGAGGAATATATCCTGGCCTTCGGCTGGGCCACCCAGCAGGACCTTGACGATATCCTGTCGCTGGCGCTGCGGGTCAATGATTTCATGTCCGGGGTCATGCATGGCGTCGGAATCAGGCTGGTGGATTTCAAGATCGAGATCGGCCGCCTCTGGGATGGCGACTACATGCGCCTTGTCGTGGCCGACGAGATTAGCCCGGACAGCTGCCGCCTGTGGGATGTCGAGACCGGCCAGAAGCTCGACAAGGACGTCTTCCGCCGCGACCTGGGCAACCTGACCGACGCCTACACCGAGGTGGCCCGGCGCCTGGGCGTGATCCCCGCCAATTCCGCGCATCCCAAGCCGACGCTGATCAACTGATCTGCCGCCACCGATGCGCCGACGTTACGAGATGAAGACAGGAGCTTGCCCATGACCACCTCCGTGAAAGCCAAGGTCATCGTGATGCTGAAACAGGGTGTTCTGGACCCGCAGGGCGAGGCGGTGCGCCATGCCCTGGCCGCGCTTGGTTTCGACGGGGTGGAAGGCGTGCGCCAGGGCAAGGTCATCGAGCTGGACCTCGCCGCCGGCACCGGCGAGGAGACGGTGCGCAAGATGTGCGAGAAGCTGCTCGCCAACACCGTGATCGAGAGCTACCGGATCGAGATCGACTGATGCGCGCGGCGGTCCTGCGCGAGATCCGCCAGCCGCTGAGCCTGGAGGACCGGCCCGATCCCGGCTGTCCGGCTGACGGGGTGGTCTGCCGGGTGCTGGCCAGCGGCATCTGCCGCAGCGACTGGCACGCCTGGGAGGGGGGTGATCCGGTCCCGCTGCCGCATATCCCCGGCCATGAATACTGCGGCGAGGTCCTGGCCGTGGGCCGCGACGTGCGCCGCTGGGCCGTGGGCGACAGGGTCATCGCGCCCTTCATCCTGGCCTGCGGGCACTGCCCCGACTGTGCCGCCGGGCATCAGACGGCCTGCGCCGACCAGATCGTGCCGGGCTTTACCTGCGCCGGGTCCTTCGCGGAATACATCGCCGTCCCACGGGCCGACCACAACCTGACCACCTTGCCCGCCGGGCTCGACCCGGCCCTGGCCGCCGCCCTGGGCTGCCGTGTCACAACGGCCTGGCACGCGCACACGGGCCGCGCGGCG
>NZ_JBKOTX010000151.1:0-14109 GCF_047086965.1 Roseovarius halophilus (ex Wu et al. 2025)
GCCGGGCCATGACCGTCAGCCCCTGGCGCACGAAGGCTCGGTTGACGCCCTGCAGGGGCGCCACGTCGGCCACGGTGGCCAGCGCCACCAGATCCAGCAGCGCCATGAGATCGGGGCCGCTCTGCCCGGCGGCGCGGCGCTGGCGGGTCACGTCGACCAGCAGCAGGAAGACCACGGCGGCCGCGCAAAGGTGCCCCAGCCCGCCATCCTCGTCCTGCCGGTTGGGGTTCACCACGGCCAGCGCGGGGGGCGGGGTCTCGCCGCCCAGGTGATGATCGAGCACCAGCACATCCGCGCCCTCGGCCGCGGCGATGGCGTCATGGGACAGGGTGCCGCAATCGACGCAGATAATCAGGTCGTGGGCGCGGGCGAGCGCCTGCATGGCGGGCACGTTGGGGCCATAACCCTCGTCGATGCGGTCAGGCACATAGAGCGTCGCCCCAAGCCCGAGATCGCGCAGCCAGCACAGCAACAGCGCCGCCGACGCGCCGCCATCCACGTCGTAGTCGGCGAAGATGGCGATGCGCTCGCCCGTGTCGAGGGCCTGCACCAGCCGCGCCGCGGCCTTTTCCATGTCGCGCAGGCCGCGCGGATCAGGCAGCAGATCGCGCAACGTTGGGGCGAGAAAGGCCGCGGCCTCAGCCGCCGCTACCCCGCGTGCCACCAGGATTCGGCACAGTGGCAGGGGCAGGGCGGTTTCCTGAGAAAGGCCCTGGGCGAGGCGGTCGGCCTCGACGCCCGGGCCGACCCAGCGCCGCCCGGTCAGCGACGCCGTGACCCCGAGAAACGCCCCGGCCGAATCATCTGCAATATCTGGTGTCATGGTCATTTCCCGCCACCATATGCGGTCAGGCCCCGAGTCGCTATGGCCCCTCGGCCAATGGGCCCTGCGGGGTCAGCACGATATCGGCGTGCAGGGCCTGGGCCACGACGGCCTCGGCATTGGGAATGTCGTTCGCCTCGGCGCGGCGGGTGGCGGCGACGCGGGTATGGCCAAGCTTGAGCCAGCGCTGGATCAGCCGCGCACGCAGGTCTTCCAGGGGCACGTCCAGCCGCACCGAAAGCGACCAGATCGGCGCGAGGTTGAACCAGGGGGCGGCGTCGAACAGCAGATAATTGCCCTCGACCAGAACCACCTCGGCCTCGGCGGGGATGACCTGGGCGCCGGCGATGGCCAGGTCCCGGTTGCGGTCGAAGACCGGGGCGATGACTTCGGTGCGCTCGCGCAGGCGCTGCACAAGGTGCAGGAACCCGGCGCTGTCGAAGGTCTCGGGCGCGCCCTTGCGCCCCAGCAGGCCCCGCTCGCTCAGCACCGCGTTGTCGAGGTGGAAGCCGTCCATGGGCACCACCCGCGTGGCGCATTTCTGCGCATTCAGCCGCCGGGCCAGTTCCTCGGCCAGGGTGGACTTGCCGCTGCCCGGCGCCCCGGCGATGGCCACCAGCAGGCGGCGGCCGTCGCCGCGCATGGCATGGACGCGCTCGGCCAGCAGGTTGATCTGGGGGGTCAGGTCGGGCATGGCATCATTCCACGGTAACAGATTTGGCGAGGTTGCGCGGCTGGTCCACGTCGGTGCCGCGCGCCACGGCGGTGAAATAGGCCAGTTGCTGGGCCGGCACCGCATAGAGGATGGGCGCGATCAGGGACTCCGCGGCGGGCAGGATCAGGGTATCCCAGACCCCGTCGCCGGCGATCTCGGCGCCCTCGCGGTCGGTGATCAACAGCACCTTGCCGCCGCGGGCCATGACCTCCTGCATGTTGGAGATGGTCTTGTCGAAAAGCGCGTCGCGGGGCGCCATGACGATGACGGGCACAGTCTTGTCCACCAGCGCGATGGGGCCGTGCTTGAGTTCGCCTGATGCATAAGCTTCGGCATGTATGTAGCTGATTTCCTTAAGCTTCAACGCGCCTTCCTGGGCCAGGGCATACATCGGCCCGCGCCCAAGGAACAGGATGTCGCGTGCCTCGGCCAGTTGGCGGGCCAGGTGCTGCGTCTTCTCTTCCTGGCCCAGGGCGATGTTCATCAGCCCCGGCAGCCCGCGCAGGTCGGCGATCCGCGCCGCCAGCCCGGCCGTGTCGAAGCGCCCCTTGTCCTGCGCCGCCTTGAGGGCCAGCGCGGCGAGCACCGTCAGCTGGCAGGTGAAGGCCTTGGTCGAGGCGACGCCGATCTCGGCCCCGGCCAGGATCGGCAGGGCCAGGTCGCTTTCCCGGGCGATCGAGCTTTCGGCGACATTCACGATCGAGACGATGCGGTCGGCCTTGCCCGCGCAATAGCGCAGCGCGGCGAGGGTATCGGCGGTCTCGCCCGACTGGCTGACGAAAAGCGCCACGGTCCCGGCGCCGACGGGCGGCTCGCGATAGCGGAACTCCGAGGCCACGTCGACCTCGACCGGGATGCCGGCCAGTTGCTCGACCCAGTATTTGGCCGTCAGGCAGGCCAGGTAGGCGGTGCCGCAGGCGACCATGGTCAGACGTTGGACGCCGGTGAAATCGAGGCCCGGCTCGGGCAGGGTGATGGCGTCGTCGTCTAGGTAATAGTTCAGCGCCGAGGTCAGTACGGTGGGCTGCTCGGCGATTTCCTTGGCCATGAAGTGCCTGTGCCCGCCCTTGTCGACCAGCGCGGCATCGCGCTGGATCGTCTTGACGGGGCGGTTGGCCAGGTGTCCGGCGCTGTCGCGCACCTCCAGACTGTCGCGGGTGAGAACCGCGAGGTCGCCTTCTTCGAGATAGGTGATCCGGTCGGTCATGGGCGCCAGGGCAATGGCGTCGGAGCCCACGAACATCTCGCCCTCGCCGTGGCCGATGGCCAGCGGGCTGCCCTTGCGCGCGGCGATCAGCAAATCCTCGTCCCCCTCGAAGAGAAAGCACAGCGCATAGGCGCCTTCCAGCCGTGCGATCGTGGCCTCGGCGGCGGCGCGCGGGTCCATCCCCTGATCAAGGTGGTGCCGGGTCAGCAGCGCCACCGTCTCGGTGTCGGTCTCGGTCTCGTGGTCGATGCCGATCCCGCCCAGCTCGCTGCGCAGGGTGCGGAAATTCTCGATGATGCCATTGTGGACCACAGCGACACGCCCGGCGCCATGGGGGTGGGTGTTGGTCAGGGTTGGGGCGCCATGGGTGGCCCAGCGGGTATGGCCGATCCCGGATTTGCCTGTGAGCGGATCATGCACCAGCAGGTCTTGCAGGTTGACCAGCTTGCCCACGGCCCGGCGCCGGTCTAGCGTGCCGCGATCCACGGTCGCGATCCCGGCGCTGTCATAGCCGCGGTATTCCAGCCGCTGGAGGGCGTCCACGAGGATCGGTGCCGCTTCGTGCTTGCCCAGCACACCTACAATTCCACACATTATTCGTGATCCCTATCGCGTTTGGCCTTTTGGGACTTTAACTTTTCGAACATCCGGCGCGCGAGGCCCGGTTTGTTGACCTGCCGTGCGCGGCCCAGGGCCAGCGCCCCCTCGGGCACATCCTGGGTGACCACCGTGCCGGAGGCGGTCATGGACTCGTCGCCCAGCGTGACCGGCGCGACCAGCATGGTGTCCGAGCCGAGGAAGACGTTGCGCCCCACGGTCGTGCGGTGCTTGAAGACCCCGTCGTAATTGCAGGTCACCGTGCCCGCGCCGACGTTGGTGTTCTCGCCCAGGTCGGCATCACCGATGTAGGAAAGGTGGTTCACCTTGGCGCCGGCATGGATTTGCGCATTCTTGATCTCGACGAAATTGCCGATGCGGGTGTCCTCGGCCAGTTCCGCCCCGGGGCGCAGCCTTGCATAGGGGCCGACCACCGCGCCACGGGCGACATGGCAGCCTTCCAGGTGGCTGAAGGCGCGGATACTGGCGCCGTTCTCGATGGTCACGTTGGGGCCGAAGACCACGTTGGGTTCGATCACGGTGTCGGGGCCGATCAGGGTGTCAAAGCTCAGGTGCACGGTCTCGGGGGCCAGCAGGGTCGCGCCCGCCTCGATCAGGTCGGCACGGGCCCGGTCCTGGTAGATGGCATTGGCGCGGACCAGCGCGGCGCGGGAATCGACGCCCAGGGTCTCGGCCTCGTCGCAGGTCACGACTGTTGCCGCCAGCCCGCGCGCCCGCGCCAGCCCGACCACGTCGGTCAGGTAGTATTCGCCGCTGGCATTGTCGTTTCCGACCGCCTCGAGCAGCGAGAACAGCCGGCCCGCATCGGCGGCAATGACCCCGGAGTTGCACAGGGTGATGGCCCTGTCCTGCGCGTCTGCGTCCTTGAATTCGACAATTGCCTCAAGGGATTGGCCGGACATCTTCAAGCGGCCATAGCGGCCTGCATCGGCGGCCTCGAAGCCCAGGACGACCAGATCATGGGTGGCACGGGCCGCCTGCATGGCGGCTAGCGTCTCGGGCTGGATGAAGGGGGTGTCGCCATAAAGCACGATCACGTCGCCCTCGAAATCCGCCAGGGCCGCGCGGCACTGATCGACGGCGTGGCCGGTGCCCAGCTGCTCGTCCTGATGGGCCAGTTCCACCGCCGGGTCCCAGGCGCGGGCGGCTGCCGCGACGGCCTCGGCGCCATGGCCGGTGACGACGATGGTGCGCGCGGGGTCGATCGCCGCGCCCGCGCGCAGGGCATGGACCAGCATCGGCGCACCGGCGACTTCGTGCAGGACCTTGGGAAGGTCCGATTTCATCCGCGTGCCCTTGCCCGCGGCCAGAACAACCAGTGCCGTCGCCATGCTGCCCACCTCTTTGACCTCAGGCCCCTTCTACCGGCCACAGTCAGCTTGGCAAGCCGGGGGGCTTCACATCGCGTGTCGGCAGGTTACAGAGGGCGAAACCCTGCCGGAGCCGCCCATGACCCGCACAGTGATATTCGACCTCGACGGCACCCTGGCCGACACCAGCGGCGACATGGTGGCCGCGGCCAATGCCTGTTTCCGCGATCTCGGTCTGGGCGATCCGCTGGACCCGGTGGCGGATGCCGCCACGGCGATGCGCGGCGGGCGGGCCATGCTGGCGCTGGGGTTCACCCGCAGCGGCGGCCACGACTCCGAGGCGGTCGACCAACAGTATCCGCGCTTTCTGGCCCATTACGGCGCGGCGCTGGACGTGCACTCGCGGCTGTTCCCCGGCGTGGCCGGGGCCGTCGAGGCGCTGCGCGGTGCCGATTGCCGGGTGGGGGTCTGCACAAACAAGCCCGAGGCCCTGGCCGACCGGCTGCTGACAAGCCTGCGCGTGCGGCACCTGTTCGCCTCGCTCGTCGGGGCCGATACGCTGGCCACGCGCAAACCCGATGCGGCCCCCTACTTGGCGGCCGTGCAACGGGCCGGGGGCCAGCCCGCGCGCTCGGTCCTGATCGGGGATACGCTGACCGACCGCGAGACGGCCCGCGCGGCCGGGGTGCCGGTGATCCTCGTGACCTTCGGCCCCCATGGCGAGTCGGTGCGCGGGATGGGCGCGCAGGGGCTGATCGATGGGTACGACGCGCTCGGGGGCGAGGTGCTGCGGTTGATCGGGTGATCTGTTGTCCGCCCTGCGGGCCGCGCCGGTTGACCTGGGCACGCCGCTGCGAAAAACGGCTTGGCGGCTGGACCTCATGCGGCGCAGGATTAGGTGGATTATCGGTCAAGAGGGAGAGTTGAGACCCATGAATCAAGAGATCAGCCGACAAGAGTGGCAGGCCGCCGAAAAGGCGCGTCAAAAAGAGGTCTTCGAGCGCGCGATGTCCGAGCGTGCGCGGACCGAGCGCAAGCGCGAGGCCTCGGGCCAAGCCATCATGGCCGGGGCCTATTCGCTATATCCCGCCAGCCAGGGCAAGGGCGTCATGGGGCGCATGGTCGCCTGGGCGCAGGTCGGCTGCGTCGCCTTTGCGGGCTTCGCGCCGAATTACCTGGTGTGGCGCCTGCTGCTGTCGGGCTGAGCCGGGACAGGGCGGTCTTGGCTTTCCACAGTCGTTGCGATTTGCTAGCGCCGGCGACGGAGCCGTGACGCGCCTGCCCGTCACGGAAAACGCGCGCACAGCGCGCTGGCGTGGAAAGGCGACATGGAAGAAGTCTTCGAAGGCACCTTCACCCAGCAAGAGCCGATCCCCGAGGCGGGGATCGCCGCCGCTGTCGAGGTCATGCGCCGCGGGCGTCTACACCGCTATAACACCACGCCGGGCGAGGTGGCCGAGGTCGCCCTGCTGGAAGAGGAATTCGCCGCCTCGGTCGGTGCGGACTTCTGCCTGGCCGTCGCCTCGGGCGGCTACGCGCTGGCCACGGCCCTGCGGGCCTGCGGGGTCGGGCCGGGCGACAGGGTTTTGACCAATGCCTTCACGCTGGCCCCGGTGCCCGGGGCCATCGCCAGTGTCGGCGCGCAGCCGGTTTTCGTGGGCGTCACCGAGGGGCTGGTCATCGACCTTGACGACCTCGCGACCAAGGCCGGTCAGGCGGATGTGCTGATGCTGTCGCACATGCGCGGGCATATCTGCGACATGGACCGGCTGGTGGCCCTGTGCGCGGCCCATGGCCTGACCCTGATCGAGGATTGCGCGCATACCATGGGGGCGTCGTGGAATGGCCGGCCCACAGGCCGCTGGGGGCGCATGGGCTGCTTCTCGACACAGACCTACAAGCACATCAACTCGGGCGAGGGCGGGCTGCTGGTCTCGGATGATGCCGAGGCCATGGCCCGGGCGATCCTGCTGTCGGGGTCCTACATGCTGTTCGAGCGGCACCGCGCGGCCCCGCCCGCCGCGGCCTTCGCGCAGATCAAGTATGACACGCCCAATGTCTCGGGCCGGATGGACAACCTGCGCGCGGCGATCCTGCGCCCGCAACTGGCCGATCTGCAGCGGCAATGCGCCCGCTGGAACGCGCTTTATGCGGTGCTGGACGCGGGCCTGGCCGAAACCCCCGGCCTGACCCGGATCGACCGGCCCGGGGCCGAGCACTTCGTCGCCTCGTCCTACCAGGCCCTGTTG
The DNA here is from genome assembly GCF_047086965.1 of Roseovarius halophilus (ex Wu et al. 2025). Lineage (NCBI taxonomy): Bacteria > Pseudomonadati > Pseudomonadota > Alphaproteobacteria > Rhodobacterales > Roseobacteraceae > Roseovarius > Roseovarius halophilus (ex Wu et al. 2025). The sequence goes on from NZ_JBKOTX010000151.1 coordinate 6,923, forward strand.
CTGGACTGGCCGGGGGCCGCCATCGAAGAGGTTCTGGCCCGCTGTGCCCGCCGCGGGGTGGAACTCAAGTGGTTCGGGGCCGCCGAACCCCATGGCTTTACCAGCCGCTACGACAGCTGGCGCTATGCCCCCGCCGAGCCCATGCCGCAAAGCGACCGGGTGCTGCGCGGCATCCTGGACATGCGCCTGCCGTTGACCTTCACCCCCGACGACTGCGCCCAGATCGCCCGGATCATCCGCGCCGAGGTGGGCGCTGTCTGGCAACGTGGCGTCGCCGCCCAGTGACAGGGGCCGAGGCCCAGGTGGCGCTGCGCCGGGCGCTGGCACGGCTGGGGCAGCCCGATCCCGGGATATCGGTTCCCGAGCCGCTGGAGGCCCCCGAGGACTGGCTCTTCGAGACGCTCTGCGCGCTTACCCGGACCATGGCGCAGGAGGCCGAGGCCACGACGCGGCAGACCTGGCCCCGCCGCTTCGGGAAACACCGCCCCACCATCGACGACGACTACAGCCGCCGGACCTGGATCGAGGCGCACGAACGGCTCATGGCCCATCTGCGCCAGGACTGGGGCGCGCGGCTGCATCACCACTACAAGGAGATGCTGGCGCGCTACCCGCTGACGCCACAGGAACGCGCCAATGCCCGGCGCCTTGGTCTGTCGACCTTCGGCCTGACGGCAGATGATTGACGCCGATCCCGCATCGGCGTTGAAATGACCGGATGTTCAAGAAAACCCGCAGCGCGCGAGGCCCCGGCATGTTCACCGCATCACTTGACTTCGAGCCGGGCGAGGATGTGGGCGCGCGGACCACGGCCGAGGCCGGGGCGACCCTTCCCAACCCCAAAGACCTCTTACCTGACCATACCCATTCCGGCGCATCGTCTACGCCCAGCCGAAGATGAGCGCCGCGGGCCTCCCTCAGATCGCCGCCGTCAAGGGCAGTAACACTGCCGGCGGGGCCGATGTGTCCGCCCTGGCCGATGTCTCGATTATCGTGCACGATCAGAGCACCGTCTCCCTGGCAGGGCCGTCGCGGCTGCGACGGGCGGTGCGCAACCTCGGGCCGACGGGCGGCCGCGCCGGCGTGGTCCGGATGTAATGGTCCTGCGGCGCAATCTCATGCCGCGGATGCGCGGCTGTCGTGGCCCGGGGCGGACCCGGCAGCCGGTGGGCCGGATCGCGGCGTTGGTCCTCTTGAGCGTCACGGCCCCGGTCGCGGCCGACTATGTGATCGGTTGGGCGAAGGCGTCGGACGACTGCCGATTCGTGCGGGTGATCGACGGTGACACCGTCGCCATGGCCTGCGCCGAGGCGCCGCAGACCCGCCTGCGGCTCGCCGATATCGACACGCCGGAACTGCGCGGGGCCTGCTGGCAGGAACGGCTCTTGGCGCTGCACGCCAGCCTGACCCTGCGCTGGCAGCTCTACCGTGCGGGCCGCATCGAGGTGGCGCTCTCGGGCCGGACCGACCGCTATGGCCGCGCGCTGGGCGGCCTTTTGACGGATGGCGTGCCGGTCTCGGAGGCGCTGCTCGACGCTGGCCTCGCGCGGCCCTATGTGCCAAGCGACATCGCCTGGTGCGACCAGCTGACAGGAGCTGCTTCATGACTGACCCCAAAACGACCCAGGACAAAAAGGCCGGGAACGCGAACCCGGGCGACGAAAGGCCCGACGCCTATTCCGGTATTCCCTGGGTCCATGTGGACCCGGCAATCGCCCGCGCCCATCCCAAGGGCCAGTTGACCCCGGCGTTGCAGGCGATCTCTGCCTACCTCGTGGCGGTGGGCCTGCTCAAGCTGTGGCTTTTCACCGGGGCGGGCCATGCGCCGGGTGTGATCCTGCTGGGCGGGGTGCTGCCGATGCTGGCGGGGCTGGGTCTGTGGCTGCGGCTGCCCTGGGCGGTGGTGATCGCCTTGCTGATGGCGGGCTTCAACCTCTATGCCTTCGTGCGCAACGTCGGCGCCGATCCCGACCTGCTGTTGCTGTTCGACGGGGTCGTGTCCGTGGGCATCATCTTCTACCTGATCGAGGGCGACCGGCCGAATTTCATCTATCGCCACCGCTACCGGAAATACTCGGTGCTGGATGCCGACCGGGGCGATGGCTAGGCGTTCCGGGACGTGATCAACCCGTGGCGCGGGAAAGCGCCGCATGGCCGCGGCGGCCCGACCCGGCGGCGCAGGCCCCGACGGTCACGGTAAACTTTACCCGGTTTCACCGGTGATGGCGTTGACCACCCCCCGTCACAGGGATAGATGAGAGACAATCCAAGCGGGCCATGGCCAAGCGTGCCGGCCTTGCATCGCCGAAGGGAGCTGCTGCGTGGAAGAGTTTCTCAGGGAATACCTGCCTATCGTCGTCTTCCTGGGCCTGGCCATAGGCCTTGGTCTTGTCCTGATCCTGGCCGCCGTGGTGCTGGCCGTGCGCAACCCCGACCCGGAAAAGGTCAGCGCCTACGAATGCGGCTTCAACGCCTTCGACGATGCGCGCATGAAGTTCGACGTCCGGTTCTACCTGGTGTCGATCCTCTTCATCATCTTCGATCTGGAGGTGGCGTTCCTGTTTCCCTGGGCCGTGGCCTTCGCGGATATCAGCATGGCGGCTTTCTGGTCGATGATGCTGTTCCTGGTCGTGTTGACGGTGGGCTTTGCCTACGAATGGAAGAAAGGGGCCCTAGAATGGGAGTGACCGACGACAAGCCGCTCGTGACTCAGGTGCAGGGGGACGGCCAGCAGGAGGCGCGCGTGAAATCCGCGCCCTCGGTCAAGGCCCCCTATGACGCCGAGACGCTCGGTGCCGACACGGATGTCGCGACGCAGGATCTGAACAAGCAGTTGCAGGACAAGGGGTTCCTGGTGGCCTCGTCCGAGGACCTGATCAATTGGGCGCGCACCGGCTCGCTGCACTGGATGACCTTCGGGCTGGCCTGCTGCGCGGTCGAAATGATGCACTCCTCGATGCCACGCTACGACGCCGAGCGCTTCGGGATCGCCCCGCGCGCCTCGCCGCGCCAGTCCGACGTCATGATCGTGGCCGGCACCCTGACCAACAAAATGGCCCCGGCCCTGCGTAAGGTTTACGACCAGATGCCCGAGCCGCGCTATGTCATCTCGATGGGGTCCTGCGCCAACGGCGGGGGCTATTATCACTACAGCTATTCCGTGGTGCGCGGCTGCGACCGCGTGGTGCCCGTCGACATCTACGTGCCCGGCTGCCCGCCCACGGCCGAGGCGCTGCTTTACGGCATCCTGCAACTGGCCCGCAAAATCCGCCGCACCGGCACAATCACCCGCTAAAGGCGCCCCCTATGACCGAAGCCCTCAAGGATCTTGGCACCCATATCGAGCTCAAGCGCAAGGACTGCGTGCTCGGCTGGGAGATCACCCGCGACGAGCTGACGGTGGACGTGGCCCCGGCGAACATCACCGGCTTTGTCGAGTTCCTCAAGACCGACGCGACCTGCAAGTTCTCGACGCTGATCGACATCACCGCGGTGGACCATCCCGGCCGGGCCAAGCGGTTTGACGTGGTCTATCACTTCCTGTCGATGTACCAGAACCAGCGGGTTCGCCTGCGCATGGCCATCCACGAAGAGGACGTTGTCGCCTCGATCACCGATGTGCACCCCTCGGCCAACTGGTTCGAGCGCGAGGTCTTCGACATGTTCGGCATCCTCTTTTCGGGCCACCCGGATCTGCGCCGCATCTTGACCGACTACGGCTTTCGCGGGCATCCCCTGCGCAAGGATTTCCCGACCACCGGCTACACGGAAGTGCGCTATGACGAGGTCGAAAAGCGCGTCGTCTACGAGCCGGTCAACCTGGTGCAGGAATACCGGCAGTTCGATTTCATGTCGCCCTGGGAGGGTGCGGAGTACGTGCTGCCCGGCGATGAAAAATCCGAGGAGTCCGCGAAATGATGGGGTTCTATGGCATGGGTGGCGGTGGCATCCTGATGATGGTCGTTATCGGGGCCCTGGTCGTGGTGCCCTTCTGGCGCTTGCTGCCCCGTTTCGGCATCCCCAACTGGGTCGCGATCCTCGCGATATTCCCTCTGGCGGCGCTGATCCTGCTCTGGGTCATGGCCTTCAAGGACCAGATTGACGAAAGGCGCGCGTGATGGACGGCACCAAAGGCTTTGAAGACGCCCAGACGGGCGAACAGCAGATCCGCAATTTCAACATCAACTTCGGACCTCAGCACCCGGCGGCGCACGGCGTTTTGCGCATGGTGCTGGAGCTTGACGGCGAGATCGTCGAGCGTGTGGACCCCCACATCGGCTTGCTGCATCGCGGCACCGAGAAGCTGATGGAAAGCCGCACCTACCTTCAGAACCTGCCCTATTTCGACCGGCTCGACTACGTCGGCACGATGAACCAGGAACACGCTTGGTGCCTGGCCATCGAAAAGCTGACCGGCGTCGAGATTCCGCGCCGGGCCAGCCTGATCCGCGTGCTCTACTGCGAGATCGGCCGCATCCTGAACCATTTGCTGAACGTGACGACTCAAGCGCTGGACGTCGGCGCCCTGACCCCGCCGCTGTGGGGCTTCGAGGCGCGCGAAGATCTGATGATCTTCTACGAACGGGCCTGCGGCGCACGGCTTCACGCGGCCTATTTCCGCCCCGGTGGCGTCCATCAGGACCTGCCGCCCAAGCTGATCGACGATATCGACGCCTGGGCCGAAAACTTTCCCAAGGTGGTGGACGACATCAGCGAGTTGCTGACGGAAAACCGCATCTTCAAGCAGCGCAACGTGGATATTGGCATCGTCTCGGAACAGGACATCCAGGACTGGGCCTATTCCGGTGTCATGGTGCGCGGTTCGGGCCTGGCCTGGGATCTGCGCCGCGCCCAGCCCTACGAATGCTACGACGAGTTCGACTTTCAGATTCCGGTGGGCAAGAACGGCGACTGCTACGATCGCTATCTGTGCCGCATGGAAGAGATGCGCCAGTCGGCCCATATCATGCGCCAGGCCTGCGCCAAGCTGCGCGCGCCGGAAAACCAGGGCGACGTGCTGACCCGCGGCAAGCTGACCCCGCCGGTGCGCTCCGAGATGAAGACCTCGATGGAGGCGCTGATCCATCACTTCAAGCTTTATACCGAAGGGTTCCGGGTGCCCGAAGGGCATGTCTATGCCAGTGTCGAGGCGCCCAAGGGCGAGTTCGGCGTCTACCTGGTGTCGGATGGCACCAACAAGCCCTACCGCGCCAAGATCCGCGCGCCCGGCTATGCGCATCTGCAATCCATGGATCACCTCGGAACGGGCTACCAGCTGGCCGATGTCTCGGCGATCCTCGGCTCGCTCGACATCGTCTTCGGCGAGGTCGACAGATGATCCGCGCTGCCGCCGCCATGGTCCTGATGGCCGCCGCGCCCGTCTTCGCGCAGGAAGCCGACCGCGAGGCCGACCCGGAGGATGTGGCGGCCATGACCCGCGCCATCGAAGCGGCCGGCTGTCTCGTCACCGTCGAGAACGACGACGCCGTGATGGAGGCCTCGGGCCTGTCGCCCGAAGACGTGAACGCGGTGATCACCCAGCTCTACGTCTCCGACGTGCTGATCCTTCAGGAAGACGGCACCGCCAAACTGACGAACGAGGCCTGCCCGTAGCGGGTGGCCCAGCCAGGAAAGACACCAAGACAATGCTCCGTCGTCCGCACCACGAACAGCCCGATAGCTTTGCCTTCACGCCCGCCAACCAGGACTGGGCCGAGGCGCAGATCACCAAGTATCCCGAGGGCCGCCAGGCCAGCGCGATCATCCCGCTGCTGTGGCGCGCCCAGGAGCAAGAGGGCTGGTTGTCCCGCCCGGCCATCGAATATGTGGCCGAGATGCTCGACATGGCCCATATCCGGGCGCTCGAAGTGGCCTCGTTCTACTTCATGTTCCAGCTCAAGCCCGTGGGCAGCGTCGCCAACATCCAGATCTGCGGCACCACGTCCTGCATGATCTGCGGCGCCGAGGACCTTGTCGGCGTCTGCCGCGACAAGATCGCCGACAAGCCGCACACCCTGTCCGAGGATGGCCGCTTTTCCTGGGAAGAGGTCGAGTGCCTGGGCGCCTGCGCCAATGCGCCCATGGCCCAGATCGGCAAGGACTACTATGAGGACCTGACCGCCGAGCGCCTCTCCGAAATCCTTGACGCGCTTGCCGCCGGCAAGGTGCCGACGCCCGGCCCGCAGACCGGCCGCTTCGCCTCCGAGCCGCTCAAGGGCCTGACATCGCTGACGGACTTCGAGTCGGGTGCCTATGGGCACAACGCCAGCGTGGACCTGGCCCTGGCGCAGGAGGACACGATCAAGCGGATCGACGGCACCGAGGTGCCGCTCTTCACGCCCTGGCTGAACGATGGCGGCGTGGACCGCGCCGCGTCCGACACCAAGGCCGAGCTGACAACTGGCCCCGCCGATCGTACCGGTGTCACCAAGCAAGAGGCCCGCGCCGCGACCCCGGCCAAGCCGGATTCCAAGTCGGTGCCGGCCGGGCAGCAGGCCGATGCGGTCGCCGAATCCGCGCCCGAGACGCTCGACGCGCCGCGCGGGGGCAGTGCCGACGATCTCAAGAAGATCACCGGTGTCGGCCCCAAGCTCGAGGCGACGCTCAACGACCTGGGCTTCTGGCATTACGACCAGATCGCCGCCTGGGGCCCGGCCGAAATCGCCTGGGTCGATGCCCGCCTCAGGTTCAAGGGCCGGATCGAGCGCGACGACTGGGTCACACAGGCCCGCAGACTCGCCAAAAAATAAGGCGCTGCCCGGCCCTGCGTGGCGCGAATGCCAGCATCGTCCCGGTCGCCGGGTCAAGGCCCTTATCAAAACGGGCTGCAGTGCCTAGTCTGTCGTCAAGGTGGGCGGCCAGCCGGCCGACCACGCGCAGGGCCCGGCTGACGGGCTGGCACGACAGGGAAAGGTATTGAACAATGACCCAACGACCAAACGGATCGATTTTCGCGCTTGCCGTGGCGGTGCCCTGCGGCCTCGTGGCCGCTGCGATTGCCCTGTGGGCAATGTCCGCCGGTGGCTTCCTGGCGCTTGTGGCCGGCGCCGTTGTCGGCGGCATCGTCTTTTGGCTGCTCGCCCGCGGTGACGCGACGATTGCGCATGGGACAGCACCGCCGGACTCGGCCGCGCAGGCGGACACGGTGCCCGACGCCCCCGAGCCGGGCGCGGCCGCGGCTACGCCCG
>NZ_JBKOTX010000152.1:0-14018 GCF_047086965.1 Roseovarius halophilus (ex Wu et al. 2025)
TGCGCTTTGCTATCCAGGCGGGGTTCACCAACGGGGCGCAGTTCGAAAGCTATCTCAAGGACAGTTTCGACTATCTTTATGCCGAGGGGCAGGCGGGTGTCGGCGCCGCGCCAGTCCACCTCGCGGAAATCCATCACCAGCCGGCGCGGATCGTCCAGCACGAAGACCCGCCAAGGGACCACCTGGCTCAGGAACAGCTCCAACTCCAGCCCGCGGCGGGTGTCGCTCACCGAACTCGCGGCCACGTCCAGCCGCGCCAACCCGGAAAACTCCTGCGCCTGCCCCATGCCCGCCAGAGCCAGCACCAGCGCGCAGCCTGCCCCCTTCACCCCGGTGAAAAGGCGCGTGATCCGGCGCATCAGCCCGCCCCGCGCGCGGACATGAAGCGTGTCAGCCGGGCCAGCCCCTCGCGAATGTCCTCGGCGCTGCGGGCATAGGAGAAGCGCAGCCAATGCCGCCCCTCGACAGGGTCGAAATCCAGCCCCGGCGTCACCGCCACACCGGCCCGGTCGAGAATCTCGGCGGCAAAGGCCAGGGCGTCGTCGGTCATGCCGCTGACATCGGCATAGACATAGAAGGCCCCGTCGGGCGGCGCGATTCGGGTGAACCCGGCCTTGGGCAGTTCCTCCAGCATCAGGCGACGGTTCTCGCGATAGACGGCCAGGTTCGCGTTCAATTCCTCGGGGCAGTCCATGGCATGCAGGGCCAGGCGCTGGCTGGCATGGGTGGGGCAGATGAACATGTTCTGGGCCAGCCGCTCGATCCGGCGCACGTGATCCTGCGGCACCACCATCCAGCCCACGCGCCAGCCGGTCATCGAGAAATACTTGGAAAAGGAATTGATCACATAGGCCTCGTCGGTGACTTCCAGCGCCGTGACGGGCCGGGTCTCGTAGTCGATGCCATGGTAGATCTCGTCGCTGATCAGCGCGGCATCCCGCGCCGCACAGGCGCGGGCCAGCCCGGCCAGCTCGAGCCCGCCCAGCATGGTGCCCGTGGGATTGGCGGGCGAGGCGACCAGAAGCCCCTGCAAATCATGCGCGGCCACATCGCCCGGCACCGGCTGCATCCGGTTTTCCAGCGTCGTCGGCATGTCCACGGGCATCAGGTCCAGCGCGCGCAGGATCTGGCGATAGCTGGGATAGCAGGGCGCCCCCAGCCCGACCCGCTCGCCGGTGTCGAACAGCGCCGAAAAGGCCAGCAGGAAGGCCCCCGAGGCCCCGGCGGTGACCACCACCCGGCCCGGGTCCAGGTCGAGGCCGTACCACTCGCCGTAGTGCCGCGCGATGCGCGCCCGCAGCTCCGGCAGACCCAGCGCCACGGTATAGCCCAGCGGCGCCTCGGCCATCTCGGCCGACAACCGCTCCAGCGCCGCTCGGGGCGCGCCGGTGCCCGGCTGGCCCACTTCCATGTGGATGATCTCGCGCCCCCCGGCCTCGGCCTGGCGGGCGCGTTCCATGACGTCCATCACGATGAAGGGATCGACCTCGCCCCGTCTTGAGTTCCGCATCTGCCCGCCCCTGTGTTGTGGGAAGTCCTGCCCCCGCGTGTCTGCCCTGCCCGGGCGCGGGGCGTCAATGCGCCTCGCGCCGCAGGGCCAGGATGCGTGAGCCTGCGCTTGCAGGCCGGGCCGACAATGCTAGGGTGCCCGCGATCCCGGGCGCGGCCTCCACGGCAGGCCAGCCCCAGATAACCGGAGAGACCACATGCGCCTGACCCTCGCCGCCCTCGCACTGGCCGCCACCCCCGCCCTCGGGCTGGAACTCGACAACATGACCGGGGCCGAACGCGCGGCCTTCCGCGCCGAGGTGCGCGCCTACCTTCTGGAGAACCCCGAAGTCCTGATGGAGGCCATCGACGTTCTGGAACAGCGCCAGGCCGAGGAAGGCGCCCAGGCCGATACCGAGCTTGTGGCCCAGAACCGCGCGGCGCTCTTCGAGGACGGCCATTCCTGGGTCGGTGGCAACCCCGAGGGCGACATCACCATCGTCGAGTTTCTCGACTACCGCTGCGGCTACTGCAAACGGGCGCATCCGGAGGTGGCGGAGTTGATCTCCGGCGACGGGAACATCCGCTACATCATCAAGGAACTTCCCATCCTGGGCGACCAGTCCGTGCTGGCCTCGCGCTTTGCGGTCGCGGTCCAGACCGTGGCCGGGGATGAGGCCTACAAGCTGGTCTCCGACGCGCTCATGACCCAGCGCGCCGACGTGACCGAGGCCAGCCTGACGGAACTGTCCAACACTCTGGGGCTGGAGACCGAGGCGATCATGGCCGAGATGTCCTCGGACGCGGTGAACAAAGTGCTGCAATCCAACCAATTGCTGGCCCAGCGGATGCAGATCACCGGCACACCCACCTTCGTCTTCGAGGACCAGATGCTGCGCGGCTATGCCCCGCTCGACGCCATGCGCCAGGTCGTCGACGAGGTCCGCGCGGCGGACTGATGCGCCCGGTCGCGCTGGCGCTGGCCGCCCTGCCCCTCACCGCCCATGCCGAGGGGTTGGATCTGACGGCCTCCGAACGGGCGGCCTTGGGGGCCGAGGTCCGCGCCCTGCTGCTGGACGAGCCCGAGATCGTCGCACGCGCCCTGCGCGGCCCCGACCGCTACGCCGCAGAGATCGAAAGCGACCTCGCGCTGATCGACGCCCGGGCCGATCGCCTCTTCGATCCGGCCGCAGCGCATCTGCTGGGCGACACTGGCCCCGTCGCCATGGCCGTCTTCACGCCACCCGGTGGCGCCTTGGCCGAGAGCCTGCGGCGCTATGCCCGCGACAATGGCCTGCGCATCGCCCTGCATGATCCGGCCCAAAGCGCGGCTCTGATGGCGGCGCTCACGCTCGACACCGTGCCGTCCTACGTCTTCCCGACCGTGATGGTGCGGGGCGATGTCCCGCTCGCGGTGCTCGACCGCTACCGCTGACCCGCCCCGCAAGGCGTCTTCGGGTCGGAAAAACCGTCGGGGGTGAATGCCGCAGGCAGAGGGGGCAGACAGCCCCCTGAACGCGCAGGCGGCGGCGCAGCCGACGCCGAGACACACCGGCGTGGCGCAGCCACTCAATCTGAAACCGGCACCGCGCTTGCCTCGATCTCGGCCGCCTTCTTCTCGACCTCTTCGACGATGTGGTCGATCATCTGATCGTTCGACATCTTGTGGCTCTGCTTGCCCGCGAGATAGACCATGCCCGCACCGTTGCCGCCGCCGGTGAAGCCGACATCGGTCATCAGCGCCTCGCCGGGGCCGTTCACCACGCAGCCGATGATTGACAGCGACATCGGCGTCTTGATGTGTTCGAGCCGCTCTTCCAGCGCTTCCACGGTCTTGATGACGTCAAAGCCCTGCCGCGCGCAGGAGGGGCAGGAAATGATGTTCACCCCGCGATGGCGCAGGCCCAGGGACTTGAGGATCTCGTAGCCCACCTTGATCTCTTCCACCGGATCGGCCGAGAGGCTGACGCGGACGGTGTCGCCGATCCCCATCCAAAGCAGCTGGCCCAGCCCGATGGCCGACTTGATCGTGCCCGAGGTGAGGCCCCCGGCCTCGGTGATGCCAAGGTGGATCGGCGCGTCGGTTTGTTCGGCCAGCTGCATGTAGGCGGCGGCGGCCATGAAGACATCGGACGCCTTGCAACTGATCTTGAACTCGTGAAAATCGTTGTCCTGCAGCACCTTGATATGGTCCAGCCCGCTTTCGACCATGGCATCGGGACAGGGCTCGCCGTATTTGTCCAGCAGGTGCTTTTCCAGCGATCCCGCGTTCACGCCGATGCGCATGGAACAGCCGTGATCGCGGGCGGCCGAGATGACCTCCTTCACCCGCCGCTCATCACCGATGTTGCCGGGATTGATGCGCAGACAGGCGGCCCCCGCCTCGGCGGCCTCGATGCCGCGCCGGTAGTGGAAATGGATGTCGGCGACGAGCGGCACCGGGCTTTCGCGCACGATCTCTTTCAGCGCCCTCGAACTGGCCTCGTCGGGCACGCTGACCCGCACTATATCCGCGCCCGCCTCGGCGGCGGCCTGGACCTGGGCGATGGTGCCGGAGATGTCCGTCGTCTCGGTATTGGTCATGGTCTGGACCGAGATCGGGGCGTCGCCGCCCACGGGCACGTCGCCGACCATGATCTTGCGGCTTTCGCGGCGATGGATGTTGCGCCAGGGGCGCACCGGATTGAGAGACATGTGGTCGTGATCCTGTAAGGCTGCGCTCAATTCCTACCTAGGGCCTCGGCGCGGATGGGGCAACGGGGCCTTGGCACGCAGGCGCATCACTGGCCCCCGGCCTGACCAGCCCCCAGATCGGCAAAGTTGACCACCGCCGCCAGATCGCTGTCCGTGGACAGGTCGGCCATCTGGTAGTCCTCCAGCACGGCCTCGGGCGACAGCGCAACATCGGAACTGACCGCGCCGTCCTGGCCCACGGGGCCATAATGTTGGCCAGCGACGGCAAAATAGACCGCGCCGGATTCGCCGATCCTGAGGCGCGGGGCCGTTTCGGTGCGGGGAACGTCATAAGTGTCCCCGGCGTTGAGGATGCCTTCGTAGAGCACCGCGCCGTCGGCGCCGCGCACGCGGACCCAAGCGGGGCGCACGGCCACCAGTTTCACGCCCGGTGGCGGGTCTTGGGTGACCTGAACCGTCGCGTCCGGCATGTCATCGGCGTTCAACCCGGCCAGGGCCTCATTTCCCGGCACCGAGATATCGGCGCTGTCCTGGTCTTGCGCCGCGGGGTCCGCGATGTCCTCGGCGGCGGCAAGCATCCTGTCGCGCGCGGCGGGCGAGACCAGCACGCCCATGGCCCGCGGATCAAGCGTCGAAATCGGTGCGTCGCGGGCGACCATGACCGGTGCCTCCAGCGCCTGCGGCCGATAGAGCCTGTCCAGCGCACCGGGATCAGGCCCGCCGCGCTCGGCCCTGGCGTCATCGTCAGGCGCGTCGCGCCGCTCGGTCCCGGCCAGCGGGTCCATCTCGGCCATGACGTCGGGCGTGTTCTCGACCGGAGCAAGCTGCACCCTCTGAACCTCCTGCAGCACGGTCCAGCCGCCGTAGCCCAGCCCGCCGATCAGCGCCACCAGCACCAGAACCGACCCGATGGCGCGCGGTTCGATCTGGCTGAACATGGCCTCGCGCGCGGGCACGAAGGGGGTCATGGGGGCTGCGAAGATATCCGCGTCGCTCCGCACGGCCGGCCGTTCGCGGACTTTCACGCTTGACGCTTGATCGGACATGCCGTGGGTGGTGCTGAAGCCGCTTTCGCGGCAAAACCGCTCGAATGCCCAGTCGGGATCGAGGGTAAGATACCGCGCGTAGGAGCGGACGTATCCAGCAATGAAGCCCGGCGTATCGAAGGCCGTCGGATCGGCGTTCTCGATCGCGGCGATATAGGCCGCCTTTATGCGCAGCTCGCGCTGAACATCCAGAAGGGACTTGCCCATCGTCGCCCGTTCGCCGCGCATCAGGTCGCCGAGCCTGAGGTCGAAGGCATCGAATCCCTGCGTGTCCTGCTGCGGCTGTGCCGGTTCGGTCCTGAACCCTTTGCGGATCATCCGGTATTCTCTGCTCTGCCCCGCCCCGGTGTGGACGCGATTCGTCCTCGCACCCGGATATCCTATTATGTACCACGTTCCAAGCGGGGACGCACCGGCAGAAAGTTCACCCGGCAAGCTCGGCACGATTCAGCGCACAATGGGACCACAGCGCATCCAGCGCCTTGACGAGGGCGTCCATCTCGCGCGGGCCATGCACCGGCGATGGGGTGAAACGCAGCCGCTCGGTGCCGCGCGGGACGGTCGGAAAATTGATCGGCTGCACGTAGATGCCGTGATCCGCCAGCAGCATGTCCGAGATCGTCTTGGTGTGCACCGGATCGCCCACGATCAGCGGCACGATGTGGCTGCCATTGTCGATGATGGGCAGGCCGAGCCCTCGCAGCCGGGTCTTGAGGATCTTCGCCTGCCTCTGGTGCGCCTCGCGCAGCGACGGGTCGGTCTTGAGATGCGCGACCGAGGCCGCGGCCCCGGCGGCCACCACCGGCGGAAGCGACGTCGTGAAGATGAAGCCCGGCGCGTAAGACCTTACCGCATCGCACATTTTCGCGCTGGCCGCGATATAGCCACCATGCACGCCGAAGGCCTTGCCCAGAGTGCCGTTGACGATGTCGATCCGGTCCAGAAGACCATCGCGCTCGGCCACGCCGCCGCCGCGCGGGCCATACATGCCAACCGCATGGACCTCGTCGAGATAGGTCAGCGCGCCGAATTCCTCGGCCAGGTCGCAGACTGCCGCGATGGGGCCGAAATCGCCATCCATGGAATAGACCGACTCGAAGGCAATGAGCTTGGGCGCCGCCGGATCGTCCGCTTCCAGCTTGGCGCGCAGATCGTCCAGATTGTTGTGCTGGAACACCCGCTTGGCGCCACCGTTGCGGCGAATCCCCTCGATCATCGAGGCGTGGTTGAGGCTGTCCGAGTAAATGATCAGCCCCGGAAAGAGTTTCGGCAGGGTCGAGAGCGTCGCATCATTCGCGATGTAGGCACTCGTAAAAAGCAGCGCTGCCTCTTTCGCGTGCAGTTCTGCAAGCTCCGCCTCCAGCTTTTTGTGGTAAACTGTCGTTCCCGAGATGTTGCGCGTACCGCCCGAGCCCGCACCGGTGGCCTCCAACGCCTCGTGCATTGCGCTCAGCACCGCCGGGTGCTGGCCCATTCCAAGGTAGTCGTTGCCGCACCACACGGTGATCTGCTGATCGGTGCCATCCGGCCGCCGCCAGATCGCATGGGGAAACTGGCCGCGGCGTCTTTCGATGTCGATGAAGGTCCGGTAACGGCCTTCTTCGTGCAGTCGTGACAATGCGTCATCCAGATGCGCGGTATAGTCCATGGGTCACCCCCGAAAGCAGCCTGGGCGCCCTGCGTGCGGCGCGCCCATTGTTGGAACCGCATATAGGCCGGCCCCTGCCGAGACAACAGGCTACAATTTGCCGCCCCTGATGGCAATTCGTCCACCGCCCCTGCCCCGGCCCCATGGACATCACGCGCAGGGCCGGTAGGTTGAGGATCAACCGCAGGAAAGGACCCCCATGCTCGACTCCGTGCTCGCCCGTATCGACGAGGATCTGCCGCAGGCGCTGGCGCGACTGACAGATTTCCTGGCGATTCCCTCGATCTCCACCGACCCGGCCCATGACGCCCAGGTGGACCGGGCTGCCGACTGGCTGGCGGCCGACCTCGCCTCGATCGGCTTTGCCGCCGAGAAGCACGCCACCCCGGGCCACCCCATGGTGGTGGCCCATGGCCAGGCGCCCGAGGGGGGCAGCGGCCCGCACCTGCTGTTTTACGGTCACTACGATGTGCAGCCCGTCGACCCGCTGGAGCTCTGGGATCATGGCCCCTTCGATCCCCACGTCGAGGACCGCGACGGCAAGACTCTGATCCGCGGCCGCGGCGCCAGCGACGACAAGGGCCAGCTGATGACCTTCGTCGAGGCCTGCCGCGCCTGGAAGGCCGTGCATGGCAGCCTGCCATTGCAACTGTCGTTTCTCTTCGAGGGCGAAGAGGAAAGCGGCTCGCCCTCACTCGTGCCCTACATGGAAGAGAACGCCAACGCGCTGAAGGCCGACCTCGCGCTGATCTGCGACACCGCCATGGTCGCCCCCGGCGTGCCCTCGATCGCCAGCCAGCTGCGCGGGATGCTCAAGGACGAGTTCACGCTCAGGGGGCCGGCCATGGACCTGCATTCAGGCCATTACGGCGGCCCGGCCATCAACCCCCTGCGCGAGATATCGCGCATCATCACCTCTTTCCATGATGTCACGGGCAAGGTCGCCGTCGCGGGCTTTTACGATGACGTGGACGAGGTGCCGCCGGAATTGCTGCGCCAGTGGGAGGCCGCCGGCTTTGACGAGGCCGACTATCTGGCCAATGCCGGGCTGACGCGTGCCCATGGTGAAGAGGGATACTCGGCTCTGGTCCAGCAATGGGCGCGCCCGACGCTGGAAATCAACGGCCTCTGGGGCGGTTACCAGGGCGTAGGCACCAAGACGGTGATCCCCGCCGAGGCGCATTGCAAACTGACCTGCCGCCTCGTGGGCGGGATGGACCCTGCCGACATCCGCGCCAAGCTGCGCGCCCATGTCGAGGCCCAGCTCAAGCCTGACCTGACGATCGAGTGGAACCAGGACCTCGACGGATCGCCCGCCTCGGTGATGAACACCGACCGGCCCGAATTCGAGAAGGCCCGCCAGGCGCTGAGCACGGAATGGAACCGCGAGGCGGTCCTTTCCGGCATGGGTGGCTCGATCCCCATCGCGGGGTTCTTCAAGACCGTTCTCGACATGGACGCCATGCTGATCGGCTTTGCCAACGAGGACGACCGCATCCACAGCCCGAACGAGAAATACGACCTCGACAGTTTCCACAAGGGCATCCGGTCCTGGGCGCGGGTCCTGGCCGCGCTGGCCGGCTGACAGCATGGTCTTCCGGTTCGTCGTCGGCTGGATCGGGCGGCTGATCGGCCTTCTGGCGGGTCTGATCGTCCTGACCTGGCCGCTGTTCTGGCCCCCGCCCGAGCTGCGCGGGGTCTGGCGCACGCAGGGTTACGGCCTGGTGGTGGACGTGGGCCGGATCATGGTCACGGCCTATCAGCGCACGGAGGTCTCCTGCCTGCCCGTCTACCGCGGCCCCGCGCATTCGCTTGTCCTGGCGGAACTGGGCGATATCGCGCTCAACGCCGAGGGCGACGGCGGCTTGCGCATCGACATCGACGGCGCGTCCAACCCCATCCGCACGCGCCGGCTGGACGCCCTGCCCGCGGCCTGTGCCGAGGGCGGCACGCCGCAGGAACCCACCGTGCGCGACGCGTTCGACATCGCCTGGCACGGGCTGAACGAACACTATCCCTTTTTCGACCGGCACGGGATCGACTGGCCCGCCCGCTACGAGGCCCTGGCCCCGGGCGTGCGCACCCTCGACGATCTCTGGCCCGCGATGCAGGACCTGCTGGCCGGTATCGACGACACGCTGGTCTATCTATTCGACCCCGAGGGCGGCCGCGCCGTGACCCCCGCCGAAACGCCGCCCTGGCACGCCAAGGCGGTAGATTTCCGCGAGATCCCGCGCGCCAACGACCTGACACGCGTCGGGGATACCGGGCTGGAATACACCGTGCTGGAGGGCAATATCGGCTATGTCTTCCTGCGCCACACCGCCACACGCCCCGGCGTGGGCACCGCGCAGGACGTCACGGCGGCCAGCGCCTTTTCAAGGGTCGCCGACGCGCTGCGCGACACCCGCGCCATCATCCTCGACAACCGGCTGAATCCCGGCGGGTCCGACGCGGTGGCCTTGGCCTACGCGGGGTTTTTCACCGACAGCCCCGTGCGGGCCTTCAGCAAGGAAATCCGCACCGAGAACGAGTATACCCCGCCCGAGACCGCGCGCACCATTGCCACCGACCTGCCGCTGACCCAGCCGGTCTATCTGCTCAATTCCAGTTATACCGCCGGGGCAGCCGAAGTGCTGACCCTCGCGCTGGGCGAGATGCCGCAGGTCACTGTCGTTGGCGCGCGCACGGCCGGGGCGCTGTCGGACATCATGGAAATCACGCTGCCCACCGACTGGCGCCTGGGCATGGCGCACCAGGTCTATCGCGACGCCGCGGGGGCGGTGGTCAATGGCGTCGGGGTGGCCCCCGAGACCGCCCTGCCCTTCGACGCGCCCGCCTTCCGCGCGGGCCGCGATCCGGGGGTGAAATCGGTGCTGGATATGATCAAAAACGGCTGATGCCCATACAGAAGCCACTCTCGGCTGGGCAGGTCCGCAAGTGGACCATTCGGTCACGCGACAGTGCGGAAAGTGGCGCGGTTGACGGGGCTCGAACCCGCGACCTCCGGCGTGACAGGCCGGCACTCTAACCATCTGAGCTACAACCGCGCTTTCCGGCATCCGGGCATCAAGGGCGGGGCAGCGGTGGCGCGGTTGACGGGGCTCGAACCCGCGACCTCCGGCGTGACAGGCCGGCACTCTAACCATCTGAGCTACAACCGCTCGCTGCCCGCCCGGGACGTGCCCCGAGGCGTGGCGTGTCTTCTAGGCGCGGCCCCGCGCAGCGTCAAGCGAGAATGGCTGGCCCTCGCAAGGTTTTTCTGCGCCCGTCCGGCCGTGGTGACCGGGACCGTTGACCGGTTTGCCGGGCGACTGTTAGCGCGTTGTGGGGAGGAAAGGAGGCGATGCCATGCGACTTACACGCCCGGCCGCAGGCCTGATCCCAATCGTGATTGCCATGTTTGCGGCCCTGCTCGACACACCGACGGCAAACGCCGCGCCCAACCCGTGCAGCCCCGTCATCGACGCGCCGCAAGACGGCGAGAAGGTTCCGAGGGACTTTTCGATCCGCATTCTGCCGGGGGATTTCTCGGACTGCCGGATCGACGAATTGCGCTATGCCGTCATCGAGATCAACCCGGAGGGGCGCAATCGCACGGTGCTCTTCAGGAAATCGGATTGCTGCGAGTTCATGCAGACCGGACACCCGCTGGTCGAACGCCGGGCCCCGGCCGGCGAACTCAAGTCCGGGACGGACTACGTGGTCCAGGCGCAGTTCGTGGACCGCACGCTGAAGGTTTTCGGGGGCCTGGATCACATCCGGGCCGAGCTTGGACCGATCGCGGTCAT
The DNA here is from genome assembly GCF_047086965.1 of Roseovarius halophilus (ex Wu et al. 2025). NCBI lineage: Bacteria > Pseudomonadati > Pseudomonadota > Alphaproteobacteria > Rhodobacterales > Roseobacteraceae > Roseovarius > Roseovarius halophilus (ex Wu et al. 2025). The sequence goes on from NZ_JBKOTX010000152.1 coordinate 10,668, forward strand.
CCCCGTAACGACCGAGGAAAGCGATACGCGCACCCGGCGGCATGGTGACGAAACCACCAGGCCCGATGCGATGGTCTTCGCGCTGGACATGGCCGGCCGATTCGGCCACGGGCGCGCTGCCTCGGTCGCAGAGGCCAGCCGAACCGCGCTCGATTACTGCGGCAGTGCCGACTGCCGCACCGTGTCCCAACCGACGCGCGAAAGGTGCCATGCCCTCGCCCAACGGACCCAGGGGGGGTATTGGTGGGGGATCGGCGCAGGCGACACCGACGCCAACGCCAAAACGCTCGCCCGCCGGTTTTGTGAACGGGACCAGCAAGGCACCTGCCAGGTCGTCTACAGCTACTGCAAATGACCGGGCGGCGCAGCGGCCCGGGGGGCGCGTGGCCGTCGCGTCACCTTCAAGCGCGCATCCCCGCCCGCGGCCATGCGAGACACCCAGCGCTGGCAGACAGGCGGCATCGCCGGCCCGTGGTGCCGCCGCCTCAGGTCCGATCCAGCACCTTGCGCAGCTTCAAGGCAAGCTGCTCGCGCCGGTAGGGTTTGCTCAGCAGGTCGACGCCCGGATCCAGCTTGCCGTTGTGAACGATGGAGTTCTGGGTATAGCCCGAAGTGAAAAGGATCTTGATATCGGGGCGGCGTTCGCGGGCGGCCGCAGCCACTTCGCGCCCCCCCATACCGCCGGACAGGACCACGTCCGTGAAAAGAAGGTCGATCCGTTGGCCCTGTTGCAGGATTTCGAGCGCTTCAGCACCTTCCGACGCTTGCAAAACCCCGTATCCGAGCCCCTTGAGCTGCGTCACGACATGGTCTCGCACGACCCCGTTATCCTCCACGACCAGGATCACCTCCTGTCCTCCAGCGATCGTCTGATCCGCGACGTCGAAATGCGCCCGGTCCTGCTTGGCGCGGGCACGTGGAAAGTAGAGTTTGAAGGCCGTACCTTCGCCGATTTCCGAATAGACGCGGATGTGGCCCCTGGATTGCTTGACGAACCCGTAGACCATACTGAGCCCGAGCCCCGAGCCCTTGCCAACGTCCTTGGTGGTGAAGAAAGGTTCGAAAATTCGGTTCATGGTCTCCTCTGGCATGCCCGGGCCGGTATCGGTCACCACGATCAGCACATATTGCCCGGCCTCGACATCCAGTTCGCTGGCCACATAGGCGTCATCCAGCGCGGCATTGGCCACCTCGATGGTCAGCGCGCCGCCATCGGGCATCGCATCGCGGGCATTGAGCGCCAGGTTCAAAAGCGCCGACTCAAGCTGGCCGGGGTCGACTTCGGTTTTCCACAACCCGCCCGATTGCACGATCTCGATTTCGATATGCTCTGGCAACGTGCGCCGCAGCAGGCCATCCATCCCCTGGATCAACTGGCCCACGTCCAGCACCTGTGGCTTGAGGGCCTGCTTGCGTGAAAAGGCCAGCAGACGGTTGGTCAGCTAGGCCCCACGCATGGCGGCATTGGCGGTCATTTCGGCCATGGTTTGAAGATGCGGCTGCTCTTTCAGCTCGTCTGACAGGGCGTCGGCATTGCCCAGAACGACGGTGAGCAAATTGTTGAAGTCATGTGCGACGCCGCCCGTCAGCTGGCCGACGGCCTCCATCTTCTGGGCCTGGCGCAGCCGGTCCTCCAGTTGGCGGCGCTCGGAGATATCCTGAAAAGACCCCCGCACGGCGACAATCCGCCCCGCATCATCGCGTTCCGGCTCGCCCGTCGTGCGCACCCAAAGCCTGCGGCCCTTCGCACTGATGATCTCGAGTTCCTCGGCGAAGGGGATGCCGTCGTGCAGACAGGCCTGGAACAGGGTTGCAATGCGGTCCCTGTATTCCGGAGCGTAGTATGCGATGCCCTGCTCTACGGTGGGCGAGACGCCCTCGGGTTCATCGTGGATACGGGCGGTCTGCGGCGACCATTCGATCTGATGAGAGTGAATGTCGTATCGCCATGCGCCAAACTTCGCCGACGTTCCGGCGATTTCAAGCAGCCAGTTCCCCCGCGCCAACTCACGAGAGGCCGCTTCCTCGCGCGCGAGCGCCGCCTGCGCCGCCTGCTCGGCAAGGACGAGGCGCGAGACATCGCGTGCCGCAACGAGTTCGGCACGGCGGCCGTCATGGGTGATCGTGTGGCCCGTGATATCCACATGGATCACCTCGCCCGACTTCAGGCAATGCCGCCAGGTCCCGCTTTCGCCGCGGCCTTCAGTGACCGCCGCTACGTTCCTTGCAAGCGCGGCGCGATCATCGGCGGGACGGATATCCGCGATCGTCATCGCCAGGAACTCTGCGCGGGTGTATCCGTATTTGGCGATTGCCGACTTGTTGACCGCAAGAAACCGCAAGGTCTCGAGGTCATATATCCACATCGGATCGGGATTGGACATGAAGAGGCTGTCTGCGGCCAGACTCAATTTCCAGGTCCTCGGGTCTTGGTGAGAAGGGACAGGCAAACTGTCCTTGGATGGCCACCTTGGCCACGCCGCAATCACGATAGACGTCAGGCACAGCCGAGTCGACACGGTTGGCCGTCGCTTCGCCAAACCGTCACGATGTCATGAGCTTTGAATGGTGGGTCGTGAGAGGTTCGAACTCCCGACATCTTCGGTGTAAACGAAGCGCTCTACCAGCTGAGCTAACGACCCGGTGGTGGGCGATTTACAGAGGCCTCGCGCCGCTGGCAAGCCCCTGCCGCCCCGCGCGATGCCTGATCTGCCCGGAACCCTGACAGGAAAATGGTGGGTGATAGAAGATTCGAACTTCTGACATCTTCGATGTGAACGAAGCGCTCTACCACTGAGCTAATCACCCAATCCGCTGCGGGATTTAGCCTTACTCGCCCGTATCCGCAAGGGGGTCTTTTGCCACGGGGGCGCGGGCCTTTGGCTGGCGCACCTTGGTGACGATGACCTTGGCGTTGGACAGGTCCTTGGTGCGGTTGACCCTGACCTTGCCCAGGGGCGGCAGGTTCATGTCCTCGCCATTCGCCAGCCCGAGCCCCAGGACATTGAGCGTGGATTCGACCACCGGCTTGACGTCCTTCTTCTTCATGCCGGTCTCGGCCATGACGCGGTCGATCAGCGCGGGTTTCTTGAGCATGGACCCCGAGACATCGGGCGTGCTGTCCTCGACCACCCTTGGTTCGGGGGGCGCTGTAGTGGAGGGCGTTTTGCGCTTTGTTTCGGCGGTCCCGGCCGGCTGCGTCGTCCGCGCGGCCTTGGGCGTGGCGGCCTTGCGCGCCGGTGTGGTTGCTGTTGTACCGGGGCACGGTTCTGAGACAGCGCGTTGCGCTGGTTAGGCCGCCATTTTAACCTCCGTGACGGCTTCGGGTTCAAGGGCTTTTTGCTCGGCCCT
>NZ_JBKOTX010000153.1:0-13880 GCF_047086965.1 Roseovarius halophilus (ex Wu et al. 2025)
GCCGGAGGCTCGGGGGCCGCGGCACCCGCCGCCGGGGCGGCGGCGCCCGATCCGGCCCGGTTGGACAGGCCCAGTCGATGCACCTTGCCGATCACGGCGTTACGGGTCACCCCGCCCAGTTCCTTGGCGATCTGGCTGGCCGACTGGCCTTCGCCCCACATCTTTTTCAAGGTCTCGACGCGCTCGTCGTTCCAGGACATCTGATTCCAATCCGCTCGGTCTGGCCCCGGGTGCCGGGGCGGCACCGCGCGGGGGGTTGTATCTCGGCTCGGCATCCTATTCTAAGCACACACACGGCAGATACAAGCGGATCAGGGCCAAAAGGACGGGCGGATGACCGACAAACCGGAAATGGGCGTGCGCCGTTTCGGCGCGGTGAACTGGCTGGGGACCTTGACCCTGGCGCGGCGCGAGGTGCTGCGCTTCATGAACGTCTGGACCCAGACAGTCATGGCGCCGCTGATCAACGCGGGACTTTTGCTGATGATCTTCACCATCGCCATCGGCAGCCGCCGGGGCGATGTCATGGGCGTGCCCTTCCTCGAGTTCATCGCGCCGGGCATCCTGACCATGACGGTGATCCAGAACGCCTTTGCCAATACCTCCTCCTCCATCGCCTCGGCCAAGGTGCAGGGCAATATCGTGGACACGCTGATGCCGCCGCTGTCGCCGGCGGAGCTGGTCGCCGGCTACATGGCCGGGGCCGTGGCGCGGGGAATGCTGGTGGCGGTCGTCATCGCCATCGGGGCCTGGGCTTTCCTTGACGTGCCCTGGCCATATCCGTTGTGGTCGTTGACCTTCGTGGTGGCCGGGTCCGTGGTTCTCGGCGGGCTGGGCATGATCGGCGGCATTTATGCCAACAAGTTCGACCAACTGGCGGCGCTGACCAATTTCATCATCACGCCGCTGGCCTTCCTCTCGGGAACCTTCTACTCGATCGAGGCGCTGCCGCCGGTCGTGCAGACCATCAGCCATCTCAACCCGTTCTTCTACATGATCGACGGGGTGCGCTACGGGGCCATCGGCGTGTCGGACAGCTCGCCCTGGTTGGGGCTGGTGGTCGTGCTTGGCGCGGCGACGGTTCTGCTCTGTATCGTCTGGCAGATGCTGCGTAGGGGCTACCGGCTCAAGGCCTGAGCGGTTTGATTGCCGCCACCGGGGCGGCAAAGGGCTTTCCAAACCCTGCGGATTGGCTTACCGTCATCGCATGACGTATGCGCCGAACACCTCAGACCGCCGCCGCCGACGCTGAACCTGCGTCCGCGGCGCCACGCGCGTCCGTCTTTCCCCGATCAATAACGTTGACCAATGCCCGGCCTTTCGGCATCACTCGGGCTTTCAAGCAAGGACCTCTCTCTCATGATCCCGTCCGTTCTCCCCACCTATAACCGCGCGCCCCTCAGCTTTGTGTCGGGCGAGGGCAGCTGGCTGGTCGAGAAGGACGGGCGACGCTTCCTCGATTTCGGCGCGGGGATCGCGGTGAACGCGCTGGGCCATGCCCATCCCGCGCTGGTGCAGGCCCTGACCGACCAGGCGGGCAAGCTCTGGCATGTCTCGAACCTCTACCGGATCGAACCGCAACAGCGACTGGCCGACATGCTGGTCGAGGCCACCTTCGCCGACACGGCCTTCTTTACCAATTCGGGCACCGAGGCCTGCGAACTGGCCGTCAAGATGGCCCGCAAGTACTGGCATGACAAAGGCGCGGACCGGACCACCATCCTGACCTTCGAGGGATCGTTCCATGGCCGCTCCGGCGCGGGCATCGCCGCCGCTGCCTCGGAAAAGATGACCAGGGGGTTCGGTCCGCTCCTGCCCGGCTTCCAGAGCCTGCCCTGGGGCGACCATGCAGCGCTCAGGGCCGCCGCCGCGCAGCCGGACGTGGGCGCGATCCTGATCGAGCCGGTGCAGGGCGAGGGCGGCATCCGCCCCTTGCCCGACCCGTGCCTGAGGGGTCTGCGCGATCTTTGCGACGAACACGGCCTGTTGCTGATCCTTGACGAGGTGCAATGCGGCATGGGCCGGACCGGCAAGCTCTTCGCGCATGAATGGGCCGGGGTGGCCCCCGACATCATGATGCTGGCCAAGGGCATCGGCGGGGGCTTTCCGTTGGGCGCGGTATTGGCCACGGAAATGGCCGCGCAGGCCATGACCGCAGGCACCCATGGCTCTACCTACGGCGGCAATCCTCTGGCCTGCGCGGTGGGCTGCAAGGTGATGGAGATCGTCGCCGACGAGGCCTTCCTGGCCGAGGTGAACCGCAAGGCCGCCCGCTTGCGCCAGGGCCTGGACGGGCTGGTCGCCAGCCACCCGGACATTTTCGAACAGGTGCGCGGCGCCGGGCTGATGCTCGGCCTGAAATGCCGGGCGGCGAATACGGATGTGGTGCAAGCGGGCTATGCCGAGACCCTGCTCACGGTCCCTGCCGCGGACAACGTCGTCCGGCTCCTGCCGCCGCTGACGATCACCGACGCCGACATCGCCGAGGCGCTGGCCCGGCTTGATGCCGCAGCCCGCCAAATGGGGGCGTGACTTCTTCTGGCCAGAAATATCCCGGGGGTCCGGGGGCTGGCCCCCGGTCCGACAGACAAAAAAGCAGAGCGACATGACCCATTTCCTTGACATCGACAAGACCGACGCAGCCGCGTTGCGGCGGATCATCGACAGTGCCGCCGCGATGAAGAGCAGCCGCGACGGCCGCCCCAGGGGCAGCCCCGATGACGACACCCCGCTGGCCGGGCGGATGGTGGCGCTGATCTTCGAGAAACCCTCGACCCGGACGCGCATTTCCTTCGACGTGGGCGTGCGCCAGATGGGCGGCCAGACGATGGTGCTCTCGGGCTCCGACATGCAGCTTGGCCACGGCGAGACCATCGCGGACACGGCGCGCGTCCTGTCGCGCTACGTCGATCTAATCATGATCCGCACCTTCGAGGAACAGACCCTGCTGGAAATGGCCGAATATGCCGACGTGCCGGTCATCAACGGGCTGACGGACCGCAGCCACCCCTGCCAGATCATGGCCGACATCCTGACCTTCGAGGAACACAACGGCCCCATCGCCGGCAAGAAGGTCGTCTGGTCCGGCGACGGCAACAATGTCTGCGCCAGTTTCATCCAGGCCGCGGGCCAGTTCGGCTTTGACTTCACATTCACGGGACCCGAACCGCTGGATCCGGAACAGGCCGTCGTAGACGAGGCCCGCGCCAGAGGCGTCAATGTCGAGATCGAACGCGATCCGCACAAGGCCGTGCAGGGTGCCGATCTCGTCGTCACCGACACCTGGGTCAGCATGCACGATCCGCAATCGGCCCGCGAACGCCGCCACAACCAGCTACGCGGTTACCAGGTGAACGCCGGCCTCATGGCTTCGGCCAACCGCGAGGCGCTCTTCATGCACTGCCTGCCCGCCCACCGCGACGACGAAGCGACCTCCGAGGTCATGGACGGCCCGCATTCGGTGGTCTGGGACGAGGCCGAGAACCGCCTGCACGCGCAAAAGGCGATCCTGCGGCACTGCCTGGGCCTGTGAACGAGGCGGCCGGGCGTCCCATCCGCAGCCGCAATCGGCCCGCGCCGCGCGCGTCGGTCGGCCTTCGGCCCGGCATCTTCGGGTGTCAAATACCGCGGGGGAGTCCGCGCCACGGCGCGGACGGGGGCAGAGCCCCCGCTAGCCCCGACGCTTGGCGCGCAGGGTCGGATCGGCCTGCGTCGGGTCCTCGGGCCAGGGGTGCCTGGGGTATTGCCCGCGCATGTCCTTGCGCACGTCGGCGTAGGACCTGGCCCAGAATCCCGGCAGGTCCATCGTCGTCTGTAGGGGGCGCCCGGCCGGCGATAAAAGCGTCACGCACAGGCGCCGCCCGGCCACCGTCGGATGGCTGGTCTGGCCGAACATTTCCTGCAGCCGCAGCGAGATCTCCGGCGACTCGCCCTCGTAGTCGATGGGCACCCTGCGCCCCAGCGGCGTCGTGAATGTCGCGGGCACCTCTTGGTCCAGCCGGTTGCGCTGGGGCCAGTCGAGCATGGCCTCCAGCGCGGGCAGTTTTTCGAACCGCTTCCAGTCGGCCGTGCTGCGCACCCCTTTCAGATACGGCAGCAGCCAGTCCTCGAGCCCTGCCAGCAGGGCCGCGTCCGCCATGTCGGGCAGGCTGTCGTCCTGCGCGCGCAGCAGCGCGACCCGGGCGCGGAACCGCTCGGCGGCGGGCGAGAGTTGCACGCCGATCTCGCGGATGCCGTCCAGCATGGCGCGGGCCACGGCCTCGGGCGGGGCGTCGGACCAGCGGCGGTCGTCCAGAACCAGCGCGCCGAAACGCTCCTGTTGCCGGGTCAGAACGCGCCCCTCGCGGCGCGACCAGGCGCAGTGATCCTGCCAGGCGATGCGGCTCCCATGCAGCGTGCGCAACTCGCCCTCGGTCAGCGGCAAGGCGGCGCGAATGCGCGTCTCGCGCGGGTTGCCATCGGTCGCCGATGTCATCAAGTCACGGGTCCGCCAGAACCCGGCCGTGCAGTCGGAAAGCGTCGCACCGTTGACGAAGGGACGCGGACGAGGCCCGGATCCGCTGATCCTGAACACGGCCCGGCACGAGGAATTGCCGCCGGAGCCACCGCTGTCCGCGCCCCCGGCAGAGTTGCCGCCGGAGCCACCGCTGACCGGTGCACCGCGCGTGCCGACCGGGGCGGATGCCGCGCCGACGCAGCCGGATGCCCACCCCGCGCCGCCCCGGGACGCCGATACGGCATCCCGCCGCCCGGAGAAGCCGCGCATTCCCGTGGCCGAGCCGAAAAAGGTCGTGCAGCACGACACGAGGAAAGCGCCGCAGCCCTCGCGCCGGGCGATGGAGGAAGAACAGCCCGCCCTTCAGTTCGAGGAGGGGGCAGAGCCGGATTTCGACCTGCCGCCGCTCAACCTGCTGACCGATCCGGCCAGTATCCGGCGTCACCACCTGAGCGACGAGGCACTGGAAGAAAACGCGCGGATGCTGGAGAACGTGCTGGACGATTACGGCGTGAAGGGCGAAATCGTCAGCGTCCGCCCGGGTCCTGTCGTGACGATGTACGAACTGGAGCCGGCACCGGGGCTCAAGGCAAGCCGTGTGATCGGACTTGCCGATGATATCGCCCGGTCGATGGCGGCGCTGGCGGCGCGTGTTTCCACCGTGCCCGGCCGCAGCGTCATCGGGATCGAATTGCCCAATGACAACCGCGAGATGGTCATCTTGCGCGAAATCCTCGCCACCCGCGATTTCGACGACAGCAACGTCAAGCTGCCGCTTGCGCTTGGCAAGGATATCGGCGGCGACCCGATCGTGACGAGCCTTGCCAAGATGCCGCACCTGCTGATCGCGGGGACGACGGGCAGCGGCAAGTCGGTGGCGATCAACACGATGATCCTGTCGCTTCTCTACAAGCTGCGACCGGACGAATGCCGGCTCATCATGATCGATCCCAAGATGCTGGAACTTTCGGTCTATGACGGGATTCCGCACCTGCTCAGCCCCGTCGTGACCGATCCCAAGAAGGCGGTCGTCGCGCTCAAGTGGGTCGTCGCCGAGATGGAAGAGCGCTATCGCAAGATGTCCAAGATGGGCGTGCGCAATATCGACGGCTACAATGGCCGCGTCGAGGAAGCGCTTGCCAAGGGTGAAATGTTCAGCCGCACGGTCCAGACGGGGTTCGACGACGAGACCGGTGAACCCGTGTTCGAGACCGAGGAATTCGCGCCCGAGAAGATGCCCTACATCGTTGTCATCGTCGACGAGATGGCGGACCTGATGATGGTGGCCGGCAAGGAGATCGAGGCCTGCATCCAGCGGCTCGCCCAGATGGCGCGCGCCAGCGGTATCCACCTGATCATGGCGACGCAACGGCCCTCTGTCGATGTGATCACCGGCACGATCAAGGCCAACTTCCCCACGCGGATCAGCTTCCAGGTGACGTCCAAGGTCGACAGCCGCACCATTCTGGGCGAGATGGGCGCCGAGCAGCTGCTTGGCATGGGTGACATGCTGTACATGGCTGGCGGCGGCAAGATCACCCGGTGCCACGGGCCCTTCGTCTCGGACGAGGAGGTCGAGGAGGTGGTCAGCAATCTCAAGGCGTACGGCCCGCCGGATTACGTGAACGGCGTTGTCGATGGCCCCGAGGAGGAAAAGGCCAGCAGCGTCGATCAGGTCCTCGGCCTGTCAACGGGCGGGAACACCGACGGTGACGACGCGCTCTACGATCAGGCGGTGCAAATCGCCATCAAGGATCGCAAGTGTTCCACGTCCTATATCCAGCGCAAGCTGGCCATCGGCTACAACAAGGCCGCGCGGCTTGTCGAGCAGATGGAGGAGCAGGGCGTGGTCAGCGCGGCGAACCATGTGGGCAAGCGCGAAATCCTCGTGCCCGAGCAATAGGTCGGCAAGCGGGCTATGGCCCGGATGAAAATTTTGCCCTGCCGGGTGGTGCAATCCGTGCCGCGCCCCCATAAATAACATGTCATGACCCTGTTGCGCTTCCTTTTGGTGCCCGTGCTGAGCGCGGTCCTTGCCCTGCCCGCGGCGGCCGAGAAGCTGTCGCTGGCGCAGATTTCAACGTATCTCAACGGGCTTGAGACCGCCCGCGGGGATTTCACCCAGATCAATGATGACGGGTCGATCAGCACGGGCCGGATCCTGCTCAAGCGTCCGGGGCGGGTACGGTTCGAATACACGCCGCCCGAGGAAACGCTTGTAATCGCCGATGGCGACCGGGTCGGAATCATCGATCCGAAATCCAATACGGGCCCCGAGGCCTATCCGCTGAACCGCACGCCGCTGAAGATCATCCTTGCGCGGAACGTCGACCTGACGCGGGAGCGCATGGTCACGGGCCATGCCAGCGATGGCAAGACCACGACAGTCCGGGCGCAGGACCCCGAGCATCCCGAATACGGCAGTATCGAACTGGTTTTTTCGGGCCCGCCCGTGCAGTTGCGTCAATGGGTGATCAACGACAGCGGTGGCGGGCGCACGACCGTCGTCCTTGGCGAGTTGACGCCCGACGTGTCCCTGCGCAACGAACGCTTCGAAATTCCCGGTGTGGGCGTCGAACCGCCGGACCGGTGACGGCGCGGCGGCCGGCCGCGCGGCGCGTCGTCAGAAAAAGCCGAAGCGCCTGCCGCCACAATCCCTGAGCTGGGCCTGATACATGCGGGACCTGTCGGCCACCTTGTCGGCAACGCGCAGCAGCCAGCCCTTGCGGTTGTGGCTCCCGCGGGAAAAACCGGTGCGCCCCTCGTGATAGGCAAGGTACTGGTTGCGCGTGTCGCTCATGGATATGCCAAGGCTTTCGTTCGACTTGGACATGTACCAGCCCATGAAATCGGCCGCGTCGTGGATGTCGTTGCGACGGGCGCCGAAGCGGCGCGTTTGCTCGCGGTATTCATCCCATGTTCCGTCCAGAGCCTGGCTGTAGCCGTAGGCGGAGCTTTGTCGGCCCATCGGGATCACGCCGAGCATGTATCGAAACGGCGTTCGCGCGGTGCCGTCGAACCTGCTTTCCTGGTGAATCGTGGCCATCTGGACATGCACCGGCACACCCCAGCGACGCTCGGCGGCCCGGAAGGCGCGCTCGTATCTTGGCCGCTCGTCGAGAATGCTGCACGCATCATCGAGGTCTCGCGGCGGCGGGCCGCTGCCCCCGCCGCAGGATCCAAGCAGCAGGATAATCATCATTGCGCGAAGAGTTCTGCTCATATGCCTCTCGCTTCCTGTTCTTTTTCCGACAGTTTAGCGGAAAGCGGTGGCGGAGGGAAACGGGAATTCCGGTTTCGGGGCTGGCGGGGCACGCGCGCACCGCCTGACCGTAGTGGAAAACCGGGGCCACTGTAACGTCGCGGTTCACAAACTGTTTCGGCGAAATTTTGGGGGCGCGGTTGGACAAACCGGACTTGAAACAGTTAGTCTGCACCTGTAGGGGCTGACTGCTATGTTGAAGACACGTGCGAAATATCATCTGGGTCAGGTCGTTCGGCACAGGAAACACCCGTTCCGCGGCGTGGTTTTCGATGTCGATCCGGAATTCTCGAACACCGAGGAATGGTATCATTCCATTCCCGAGGACAGCCGGCCGGAGCGGGAACAACCCTTCTATCACCTGCTGGCCGAGAATGACCAAAGCTATTACGTAGCCTACGTGAGCGAGCAGAACCTGATCGCCGACTATTCGGGCGAGCCGGTCGATCATCCCGACATCCCGGACCTGTTCGGACCTTTCGAGGACGGACACTACCCGCTTCATTTCCAGCTGAACTGAGCCCGAACCGGGCGCCGTTGCCGCCCCGCCCAAGATGCACGGGCAGGGCAATGCTGAGGGCCGTCAACAGGTCAATAGCCGAGGGCGCAGCCGTCCTTGCGCGGGTCGCTGCCGCCTTCCAGAACCCCGTCGGAACGGATGTTGATGGCCTGCGCCCCGCCGATCGCCTCGTCGGGCGTGACAACGTCATGTCCCATGCTGGCAAGTTCGCGCCTGACCGCGTCATCGTAGCCGCGCTCGACCTTGAGTTTCCCGCTATCCGAAAAACAGCGCGGTGCGTCGATCGCCGTCTGCGGGTCCATGCCGAAATCGCGCAGGTTGGACACGAAGCGTGAATGGCCGCAGGGCTGATAGGCGCCGCCCATCACGCCGAACGGCATCATCACGCGGCCGTTTTCGGACAACATGCCGGGAATGATCGTGTGCATCGGCCGCTTGCCGCCGGCCAGTTCGTTCGGATGCCCGGGCTGGAGCGTGAACCCCGCGCCGCGGTTCTGAAAGAGTATTCCGAACTTCCCGGATGCCAGCCCGGAGCCGAAGCCGTGGAAGATCGAGTAGATCAGCGACACCGCCATGCCGTCCTTGTCTACCACGGTGATGTAGACCGTATCGCGATGTACCGCCTCGGTCAGCGGCGCGGCGGCCGGCATGGCCTTGCCCGGGTCGATCAGGGCGGCAAGCTGGGCCGCCGTTTCCGGGGAAAGCATGTGGTCCAGACGCGCCGTATGATCCGGGTCGGCGATGAACCGGTTGCGCGCGTCATAGGCCAGCTTGGTCGCCTCCGCCTCGATATGGGCGCGCTGGCTACCAAGGGGATCCATTGCTGCAATGTCGAAATGCTTGAGGATATTGAGCATCAGCAGCGCGGTGGCGCCCTGTCCGTTCGGCGGGTGTTCGCTCAACCGGGCACCGCCGTAGTCGCCCGCCACCGGCGTCGTCTCCGCGCCACGTGTGTTGGCGAAATCGTCTGCCGTATGCGTGCCGCCGGCGGCGGTCAGCGCCGTCAGCATGTCCTCGGCCACCTCGCCCTCGTAAAACGCGCGGCGTCCGTCACGGGCGATCCGCCGCAATACGTCGGCCTGACCCGGCGCGCGGAAGATGTCACCGGTTTGCAGCGGCTTGCCGCCCTCACTGTAATGGCTCAGCCCGTGCCCCTGCAGGCACTTGCCGGCAACAGGCCAGTCGAACGCCACCCGTGGGGCAACGGGCACGCCTTCGTCCGCGTAGTGGATCGCGGGGGCTAGTATCGTATCGAGGCCGAGCCTGCCATGCGCATCGGAAAGCTGGCAGAAGGCATCGACGGCGCCCGGCAGGGTAACGGCATGGGCCGAGTGCACCGGCACGGTTTCGTGCCCGGCGTCACGCAATGCCGCCGCGGACGCCCCGGTTGGCGCGCGGCCGGATCCGTTGAAGGCCCGCACGTCGGTCTCGCCGGGTTTGTGGAACAGCACGAAGGCGTCTCCGCCGATCCCTGTCATCTGGGGTTCGCATATGCCCAACAGCACCGCGCCGGCAATCGCCGCGTCCATGGCGTTGCCGCCCCGCGCAAGCATGTCGACCGCCGTTCGGGCCGCAAGCGGATGCGACGTGGCGCACATGCCGTTGGTCGCAAGAACGGGCGAGCGGCCCGGAAATTGGAAATCGCGCATGAAGCCTCCTGTCTTTGGCTGCGGACAGTAAGCGACACCGCGCGGATTGCCAATCGCCTGAAAAGTCTATTGCGGGAAAAGAGGAACCTCGGCGCCACGTACTGGGTGGGGGCTGTTAAAACGCGACGCCGAGGGAAGCTTCTTGCAGCTACGATGCTGTGTATGATCCCGCAATGAGGCTGATTTTCGCTGGAAATCGGGCAATTGTGCGACGTCTGGCCTGCGCGCGGTCTTGTGGCGGGCACGTGTCAGGCGGATATGGTCAATGACAGCCGGTTGTGCCCGTTCCGGTGGTCGTAATCCAGATCCGTGGTCAGGCTGTGGATGAGCAGCCAGCCAAACCCGCCCTCCGGCAGCGTGCTGGAAGGGCCCTCGGTGTCCGGGGGTGTTCCCGCGGGCACGACAAGCCCCGGCATCGCGCGGCCGGCATCCGTCAGTTCGCAGGTCAGCCCTTCTTGATGGATCACCACGCGGACATGAACGGGTCCGGGGCTGTCAGGTGGATAGGCATGTTCGGCGACGTTGTTCAGCGCTTCGGCTAGCACGATCTCGACCGTGCCGCATGTTTCCGGTGACAGGCCGGCCTCCTCGAGTCGTGTCCGCAGGTCCGACAGAAGGCAGCGTATACCGGCGGTCGTCGCGATCGTGCTCAAAAAGAACCCCGTCGTCCCGCGACGTGGGCCGAGGGGGTCTGCGGCCGGACCTGACACGGATCAGTCTTGCCCGGGCTCGAACAGGCAGCCGGCGTTGTCATGAATGGTGAAAAGGGTATCCATGCGCGTCAGGCCAAAAACCTTCGCCACGTCCGCTGTCAGCCCCGCGAGATCGAGCCGGCGTTCCGGCCCCAACTGCTTGCGGGCGGCGACGATGGCGCCCAGCCCGCTCGAATCGATGAAGCTGACCTCGGACAGGTCGAGCACCACATGCGCCGGGCCCGAGCCGGTGGCCGCGCGCATCGCGTCCTTGAACCGGATCGCCGCGGCCGCGTCTATCCGCGCTTCGCCGACCTTGACGAGGTTGATGTCGTTCTTGCAGACGCTGGTCAGTTCCATGGCTGTCTCGCATTCTGTTCGTGGTAATGCCGGGGCAGGGTGGACCGAATTGGTTACCATTCGGTATGCAGGTGATGACAAAAGGAGGAAAAGACGATGCAAGAGGTCCTGATTGCCGGCGCCGCGCGCACACCGATGGGCGGCTTCCAAGGGGATTTCGCCGGCGTCGCGGCGCCGGTTCTCGGCGGGGCCGCGATCAGGGCCGCACTGGCCGACGCCGGCGCGACGACGGCCGATGAGCTGCTTATGGGCTGCGTGCTGGCTGCCGGGCAGGGGCAGGCGCCCGCGCGGCAGGCCGGGTTCATGGCGGGCCTCGGCGAGGACGTCCCGGCCACCACGCTCAACAAGATGTGCGGATCGGGCATGAAAGCCGCCATGATGGCCGCTGACAGGATCGCCCTCGGGCAAGCGGGCACCATGCTCGCGGGAGGCATGGAAAGCATGTCATGCGCGCCGTACCTGCTGCCCGCGATGCGTGCCGGCGCCCGGCTGGGCCACGCCGACGCGATCGACCACATGTTTCTCGACGGCCTTGAAGACGCTTATGACAAGGGCCGCCTCATGGGTACCTTCGCCGAGGATTGCGCCGCGAAATACCGGTTCACGCGCGAAGCACAGGACGCCTACGCCATCCGCTCGCTGGAAAACGCCCTCCGGGCGCAGCACGATGGCGCCTTCGCGGACGAGATCACGCCGGTGACCCTGAAGCGCCGAAAGGGTGAGACGACCATCGCGCGGGACGAGCAACCGGGCAAGGCGCGGCCCGAGAAAATCCCCCATCTCAAGCCGGCCTTCCGCTCCGACGGAACGGTGACGCCGGCCAATGCCAGCTCTATCAGCGACGGTGCTGCGGCGCTGCTACTGGCCGGGCGGGATACGGCCGACCGGCACGGCCTGAACGTCCGTGCCCGGATAGCGGGCCATGCCAGCCATGCACAGGCCCCGGGCTGGTTCACCACCGCGCCGGTCCCGGCGGCCCGGAAACTCCTCGATTCGATCGGCTGGCGCCCCGAGGATGTCGACCTCTGGGAAGTCAACGAAGCCTTCGCCGTGGTGCCCATGGCCTTCATGCGGGAGCTGGGGCTCGACCGGGACAGGGTCAACGTCAACGGGGGCGCCTGCGCCCTCGGACACCCGATCGGGGCCAGCGGTGCACGAATCATGGTGACCCTCTTGAACGCTCTCGAAAAAAGAGGCCTGAAACGCGGCGTCGCGGCAATCTGCATCGGTGGTGGCGAAGGCACCGCCATCGCGCTTGAACGTCTGTGACTTCTTCTTGGGACAAATACCCCGGGGAGCGCGAGGGGCTGGCCCCTCGCTTCCGGGGCAGACGGGGAGCATGACCATGCGGATCGACTATGACGCCACCGGCCGAGTGATCGACGCGCTGACGGAAGGCGAAACGGACGATGTCGCGCTGATGGCCACATTGGCTTGTGAGCTTCATCATGCTGACGACCGGTTCGACTGGACAGGCTTTTACCGCGTCACGGCGCCCGGGCTGTTGAAGATCGGCCCCTACCAGGGCGGGCACGGATGTCTCGTCATTCCCTTCGAGCGCGGGGTCTGCGGTGCCGCGGCGCGCACGCTGGCGGCGCAGGTCGTGGCCGACGTGGCCGCGTTTCCCGGCCATATCGCCTGTTCCGGTTCCACGCGGTCCGAAATCGTTCTGCCGGTGCAGGACCGGGAGGGGACGTTGCTGGGTGTGCTGGATATCGACAGTGAACGGTTCGCGGCCTTCGACGCGGAGGACGCCCGCGCACTGGCCAAGATCCTGTCCGGCGTATTCGGGCGACACCCGGGCCCGCCATCGTGATTGTCCGGATCCCGTAAAATCCGTGTGCGCAACGCGTCGGTGCCGCGACCGGGCCGTATGGCGCAAGTCCGACCTGGTGCCGTGACGCCGGATGAAACCCCTCTTGATTTTTTCACTTCCACGCCGCACCGTGAAACCTGCCGTGGAATTTTCACAAGGTGCGCCGCCGCATGGAACAGGACAGGATCACCGGGGCGCGCACGCTGGGCGCCGACCTTCGGGCGCTGCGCAAGGCGCGGGGGCTGACATTGTCGGCCCTCGCCCGGGCGCTGGGCCGCTCGGTCGGCTGGCTGAGCCAGGTGGAGCGCGACAAGTCCGAGCCGTCGATTTCCGATCTGCGCCGGATCGCGCATGAACTGGGCGTGCCGATCTCGCTCCTGTTCACCCGCGCCAGCGCCCCGGCCGCCGAGCAGGGCTACGTCGTGCGCGCCGGTGCGCGGCGGCCCCTGGGGTCATGCGGCGAAGGGCTGGTCGAGGAGCTGCTCTCGCCCGACCTGACGGATGATTTCGAGGTCATCCACTCCACTTTCCACCCCCGCTCGGAAATGCAGGCGCCAGCCGCGCGCCCGACACGGGAAGTCGGGTATGTCGTGTCCGGCACGCTCGAGCTCAGGATCGGGCCGCGATGGTTCACGATAGGCCAGGGGGACAGCTTCCGCCTCAGGGGGGAAGAATATTGCTGGGCCAACCCGCATGACACCCCCTGCGTGGCGATCTGGGTGATCGCCCCGCCCGTGTATTGAGGCGGCGGCATGTGGGAGGTGCTGACAGGGTTCGACCCCGCGCTGCTTGCCGCCTTCGCCGGGGCCGGGCTGTTGCTGAACATCACGCCGGGGGCGGATTTCGTCTTCGTCTCGGCCAGCGGTATCGCCGGTGGCCCGCGCATGGGCATGGCCGCCGCGCTGGGCGTGCAGCTGGGCATCGTCGTGCATGTCGCGATGGCGGCGGCGGGGTTGTCGGCGCTGCTGATCGCCTATCCCCGCGCGCTTGACGCGATCCGCTATGCCGGGGCGGCCTACCTCGCGTGGCTTGCCGTGCAGGCCTGGCGCGCGCAGAGCCCCCCGGGCGGCGGTGCTATTTCCCGGT